>CAJWRY010000020.1 GCA_913046155.1 uncultured Candidatus Nemicrothrix sp.
TGTTGGACTTCTTTGACCAAATGAAAAGCAGAACACAAGGCTATGCAAGTATGGACTACGAAAGTGATGGCTACAGCACATCTGATCTGGTAAAGGTGGAAATTCTTTTACAAGGTGATCCAGTTGATGCCTTTAGTTCAATAGTGCATAGGGATAAAGCGTATGATTACGGGCAGAAGATGACGAAAAAGCTACGTGAACTAATTCCTCGTCAGCAATTTGATGTTCCAATTCAAGCTGCTATTTCAAGCAAGATCATTTCCCGAGAGACTGTAAAGGCCTATAGGAAAGATGTCACTGCAAAACTATACGGTGGAGATGTTACAAGAAAGAATAAACTCTTGAAGAAGCAGAAAGAAGGCAAAAAGCGAATGAAATCTATTGGTAGGGTTGATGTACCGCAAGAGGCATTCGTGTCAGCTCTGAAGATAGATGATTAGGTGCGCATTCTTATTTAAGGCAGCTAAGTTGCAGGGGATAGACAATGGAAGATGATCTTTACGATTTGCTGGGAGTGAGCCGAACCGCCTCGTTGGCTGAAATTAAGAAAGCCTATAGGGAACTGGCAAGAAAATTTCACCCAGATGCAAATCCTGATGATGCTGCAGCTGAGCAAAAGTTCAAAGATATAGCTATGGCCTACGAAATTTTAAGTGACCATGAGAAACGTAGTCAATATGATCAATTCGGTGCAGTAGGTAGTGCTGGCTCTCCTTTCCAGGGTGCCGGTGGAATCAGTGATATTTTTGAGGCATTTTTTGGTGGGCAAAGTCCATTTACTTCTTCAGGATTTCGAACTCAACAGAGGAATTCAGGAGACGATGTCGAAATTGCCCTTAACATAACTTTGGAAGAGGTTGTGAATGGTGGAGAAGCAGAATTTGCACTAAAGCTCGCTCTGGAATGTGGAAGCTGTGGTGGCAGTGGAAGCCAAAATGGCGAATCGGAATTGTGTGGTCAATGCGATGGGAATGGGCAACTGCAACAAGTGCGTCAATCAATCCTTGGGCAGATAATGTCGACGACGGTCTGTCCATCTTGTCAAGGCTTTGGAACATTGCTCGTAGATCCATGTAGCTCATGTGGGGGGAGTGGTATTGAGAAAGCTGAGAAGAGCTTCTCTATTGAAGTTCCTAAAGGCGTTGATACTGGTATTACTCAACGATTATCAGGTATGGGTCCAGCTGGTCCTCGCGGCGGTGCACGAGGCGATATACACGTCAGATATGTAGTTGAGCGGCATCCTCGTTTTACTCGCAACGGTGAGAATTTGATAGAACAACTTTGGATACCTGTGACCTCCGCAGCGCTTGGTGCTGAAATCGAATATGAAACATTTGACGGTATGCAGAAACTAAAGATTCCTGCAGGTTCGCGAACCGGTGACAAGTTTCGTTATTCGGGTTTAGGGGTCCCGAGACTCCAGCGACGTGGTAGGGGTGATTTGATTGTGGAAATAGTTATAGATACTCCGCAAAATCTCTCAGAAGTGTCGAAACGCTTGATGATTGAATTAGCTGAGGAGTTCGGGGAAACGTTAAAGGAAAAACCTAAAAGGAGTCGAAAGAGTAAACGGAATGAGTAGGGCTTTAGGTGGACTACATGAGCTCGATCTTCCACACATAGTTTTAGAGGATTTAGATTCGCCTACTCTTGAAGAAGCGGAAATGCATCACTTGCAGACTGTTAGGAGACTACGGTCGGGTAGTCACTTGACTGCGACGGATGGGAGAGGGTCTTGGAGCATATTTAGATTTGATAAGTCTATTTTAACTCCTGTGAATGATAAGGCATTTTGTGAAGGTCCCAAGGTTGCTTCTGAAATTTATATTTCAATAACGAAATCTGGAAAGCCTGAATTAGTCACTCAGAAACTTACTGAATTAGGTGTAGGTTTAATATCGTTTTTTTTCTCCGAAAGGTCAGTTCCCAAATGGGATGCTAAAAAGATTGAGAAAAATCATAAGAAGTTGTTAAAGGTTTCTCGCTTAGCTTTAGCTCAGTCAAAGGGGGTCTGGTTACCAACGATAGACATCGGGGGGAGTTTCCAAGAAATTGTTAAAGGCACAGATATTGCATTAGCTCATCAGTCAGCGATGAAGGTAACCAATGAGGTCCGACGGATAGCTATCGGTCCTGAAGGTGGATGGAGTAGTGCTGAGCTTGACACGGTCAATGCTAAGTATTCGTTCCACAGGTCAATATTGCGATCTGAAACAGCAGCTATTGCAGCTGCAACCATCTTAGAAAGCGAGAGTGCTTAGGTTATCTTTCCTCAAGTGTTGCAAACGATCTAGTTTCGTTACCGATATAAAGTTGCCGTGGTCGGGCTATTCTAGTGTTCCTTGAGAGCATTTCATCCCAATGAGAGATCCATCCGGCTGTTCTAGCTACAGCGAATAGAACAGTGAACATTTCAACAGGGAACCCCATAGCTTGGTATATGAGTCCGGAATAGAAGTCAACATTTGGGTAGAGCTTTCGGCTGATGAAATAATCGTCTTCTAAAGCAGCTTCTTCAAGTTTTAAGGCGATATCGAGTTTCGGGTTTTTCCCGGTGATTTCAAAAATTTCGTGAGCTGTTTCTTTGATAATTTGGGCTCGAGGGTCGTAGTTTTTGTAGACGCGATGGCCGAATCCCATTAGACGACCTTCACCGTTTTTAACAGAATCAATGAAGCTACTTACATTGTCAAATGAGCCAATTTCATCGAGCATGTTTAGAACTGCTTCGTTGGCCCCTCCGTGTCTGGGACCTGATAGAGCTGCACTTCCAGCTGCAAGGGCAGAGTACGGGTCTGCATGGGATGAACCGACTACCCTGACGGCAGTAGTAGAGCAATTCTGCTCATGATCAGCATGAAGGATTAAAAGTTGGTCCAAGGCCTTTGTGAAAGTTGGGTTGGATTGAAAAGGTTCCTTCGGTGAGGAGAAAGCCATTGTTAAGAAATTTTCAATGTAGGACAGTTCGTCGCTAGATTGTGCCCCAGAATAGCCATTTCGGTACGCAGCGGCTGAAGCGGCGAGCGTTGGCACCTTGGCAATTGCGTTAAGAACGTGCTTTTGTCTTATTTCTGGGTCTTCAACATCTCTTGCATCTGGGTAAAGCGTTGATAACGCAGCTAGACCGGCTGTAAACATTCCCATTGGGTGAGATTGACTATTAAATGCCTTAAGTAAATTCTCATTTTGCTGATCATCAAGGTGGGCATGTCTGGCAAGTTGAGCGTTCCAGTCCTGAAGGCTACTGCTGGTGGGAAGTTCACCATGAACCAATAGATAAGCAACCTCAGTGAACGTGGATTTCTTTGCCAGGTCTTCAATGCGATACCCGCGGTATTCAAGTTGCCCGGCACCCCCGTCAATGTAGGTAATTGAGCTATTGGTGACAGCTGTAGCAGCGAAACCTTCATCCTTGAACCAAATGCCAGGAAGAAATTTAGTCCATGGACCAGAATCAACTCCGCCGTCTTCTATGGGGATCTCAATTGACTCACCGGAGCGATTGTCAGTAATAGTTATGGACTCTTTCAAATCTCAGCTCCGATCGTTTTACAAATTGCATGTTATCGGCAAAATATGTGATCTCGGTCACTTTCAGAAATCTTTCTATGGACTTCGAGAAAGTTTTCTATCTCTTAGAGCGGGGTATTGCTGTGGAGACGCTTTTGAAGTTTTTCTCTTTTGGATAGAAGGAAATCTAGTGCAGCTGAAACTTCCTTTCTGGTGTCCTCTGGATGTATGACCATATCAACGGAGCCTCGTTCTGCCGCTGTGTATGGGTTTAGGAGTCTGGCTTCATATTCTGATTCAAGTTGTTCACGCTCAGATTGGGTGGCTTTGCGATGAAGAATTTCAATAGCTCCTTTTGCCCCCATTACGGCGATTTCAGCCGAAGGCCATGCTAACGCTAAGTCGTTCCCCATAAGTTTGGAGTCCATTACAATGTAGGCGCCTCCGTAGCTCTTTCGGATGGTTACACATATTCGGGGAATTGTTGCATTTGCATAGGCAAAGGCAAGTTGGGCTCCGTGTCGGATCATTCCTCGCCATTCGAGATCTTTTCCGGGTTGAAACCCGGGCGTATCAACAAAGGTGATAATTGGAATGTTGAAAGCATCACAGAAGTTGACAAATCGCGCGCCTTTCTGTGAAGCAGAGATGTCCAAAGTGCCAGCTAGGGATTGTGGTTGGTTTGCAACGATTCCAACTGTGTTGCCGTTAATTGTGCATAGCGCCGTAATAATGTTGGTAGCCCAGTCCTTCCGAACTTCGGTAAGAATTTGGTCGTCAGCTACCTGCGCTATTATTTCGCGCATATCATAGCTGCCAGTCTGCGTATCTGGTACTACATTTTCAATACTCGTCAATAGCCGATCAGCTGGATCAGTCGTGGGATTATTCGGTGGGGTAGAGGATGAACTGCTTGGAAGTAAGGAAAGCAACTCGTCGACTATTTCTAAGGCTGAATCAAGGTCAGGCACTACAAAGCTTGCAAGGCCCGACATTTGAGCGTGTTTTGCAGCACCACCCAAGGTTTCAGGGTCAATTGGTACCCCAGTAAACTCTTGAACCATTCTTGGGCCACTTACGTAGCTGTAGGAATCTTTAACCATTATTACAAAATCAGCCAACCCTAAAAGAAGCGCTGGGCCAGCTAACGCTGTTTCTTTAACACAGAAGATGATTGGTATTATCCCTGAGCTAGCCGTTATTTCCTGAGCAGCTTTCCCCCAACCATCAAGTGCTTCTACTCCTGAATCAGGCGGCGCTCCAGTTGAGTTAATGATGCAAATTAGGGGAATGTGTTGAGTTCTTGCAGTTTTGACTCCTTCCACTAGCTTTTGGCCGTCTGTCGAAGATAGTGGAACGGGGTCAGTTGAAGACCCTAGAGATACTTCGACAAAGCTTTTGTCGTCGCCTCGTTTAACTTCAACAACCGTGTCTTGTGAAAGCTGCGTTTGCACTTGAACGTTATCTTCTTGTCCACTCACAGGGTTATCTTAGTATGTTTGTTGAGAAATAGGCGTTACTTAGTTGCTAAGTAGATTCCATTTTGGTCGGAACCATATTCGCGGATCATCTGCCGTAGGACTTCACGAACAACTCTCGTTGTAGCGGATAGGGGTACTCTTTTATTCGTTGCCAAACCAACTATGCGCCGTGTAAAGCCTTCTAGTGGAATTCTTTTCCATTTGCCAACCCCTTGGGCTGCGGTGGCGGGGAGAATAGCCGCCCCAAAGCCATCTGTGGCTAGCGATGCTAGGAGTCGCATGCCGTCAACTTCAGCTTTCGGTGAGAGTTTAATTCCGTGGGTTGCTAAATCTCTGTCGAGACTATCTCTGAAGGGAACGCCTTTGGGGTTCAATAGTAGAGGGAATTCAGCAAGAACGGCTGGGGTGACAGAGTCGTATTGCGAAAGCGGGTGAGAATTAGGTGCGACAAGAACTGGTTCTTCCTCAAACAATGGCTCTGCTTCGACATCAGGATGGTTGATTGGCAGGTTCACTATTGCTCCGTCAACTCTTCCCTGAACAACTAGGGGCATTAAGTTGCTTGTCACTGCGTCTGTAATTTGGATCTTGACTTTGGGGTATTTTTGAGTCATGGACTCCAGGAGGATTGGGGAGACCCACCGGCCTGTAGTACCGATTACTCCTAACCTCACGACTCCTGAAACTTCGGTGTGGAGTGCTTTGACGTCTAATGAGATTGATTCAAGTTCTGTTTGAACACGGCGTGCACGTTCAACTACGAGAGCTCCCTCTTCAGTTAGTACGCCAGTTCTTCTATCAATTAAGGATACTGATAATTCTTGTTCTAGCCTGGCTATATGGGTTGAGATGTTTGACTGGACAGTATGGAGGGATTGCGCCGCTGCACTGAAACTACCCGTATCAACCACTGCAACTAGTGCATTCAGTTGTCTAATATCCATACAGAAGTATATCTAATTTAACGATGACTACTTACCGGCTATCGTTAAATTAGATACCGGATTAGCTCTGTGTTTGAGAGCGGATGACATTAAGGGCCGAACCGGCTTTGAACCATTCAATTTGATCCTCGCTAAAGGTATGCGTTGTTTCAAAGCTGAATGTTTCCCCCGATGGTTTTGTAACGTCAACAGTAATTGTTTCTCCGGGAGTCAGGTCAGCTAAATTGCGAACTGACAACTGATCCGGCTCATCAATCTTGTCGTAATCAGCTGGGTTTGAAAACGTAAGCGGTAGCATTCCTTGTTTCTTTAGATTGGTTTCGTGAATACGCGCAAAACTGCGTGCAATGGCTACGAGTCCCAACCGAAAGCGCGGTTCCATGGCAGCGTGTTCACGGCTTGACCCCTCACCCATATTTTCATCACCGATTACAACCCAAGGCTGGTTGGCTTCATGGTAGGATTTAGCAATTTCAGGGAAGGTTTGTGTTTCTCCTGTAATTAAATTTTTTCCGTAACCAACTTCATAACCTTCAAACGCATTTACGGCACCTAAATATAAGTTCCCAGAGATGTTTTCAAGGTGTCCTCGGTATTTTAACCAAGGTCCCGCCATAGAGATATGGTCAGTCGTGAACTTCCCTTTAGCTTTGACAAGGATGGGCAAACTTTCGTAGTCATTTCCGTCCCATGCAGGGAATGGCTCAAGAAGTTGGAGTCTGTCAGATGATGGCGAGACTTTAACTTCGAGTTGGGTTGCATTTTCGGGTGGGGCAATGAAAGTCTCTTCCCCAGGATCAAACCCACTTGGAGGCAATTCGATTCCCTCAGGAATTGATAATGTTATTTGATCTCCGTCTGGCGTCTCAAGGCTGCCGTTAATAGGGTCAAAATCCACAGTTCCAGCAAGTGCAAGTGCCATAACTGTCTCCGGCGAAGTTACAAATGCCAGCGTCGATGGGTCGCCATCATTTCGTTTAGGGAAATTACGATTATAAGAAGTAACAATAACGTTCGGTGTTCCGGTCTCGTGGTTCCTTTCTTCGGAGCGATCCCATTGCCCTATGCACGGCCCACAGGCATTTGCCAAAACTACCGCTCCTACCGCTTCAAAGTCGGCGAGCAGGCCGTCTCGCGTTATGGTTGCCCTGACTTGTTCAGAGCCAGGTGTAATTAACAGTCGACACTTTGATTTCAATCCATGCTTAGCTGCTTCTCTTGCTATTGAAGCAGCGCGTGTTATGTCCTCGTAGGATGAGTTTGTGCAACTCCCGATTAACGCAGCACTTATTTCTAACGGCCAACCGTTAGATTTGGCTTCAGCACCTAATTCCTGAACTTCTCTTGCTAAATCTGGCGTATGTGGACCATTGATATGTGGATGTAATTTGTCCAGGTCAATCTCGATGACTTGGTCAAAGTATTCTGTTGGAGACTGCAGTACTTCAGGATCGGCAGTCAGATGCTGTTGATTACTTTTAGCAAGTTCAGCTACATCACTTCGGTCAGTTGAGTGAAGATAGCGGTTGATTGATTCGTCGTAAGGGAAGATTGAAGTAGTCGCCCCTATCTCTGCACCCATATTGCAAATTGTTGCTTTCCCAGTAGCGGAAAGATTAGAGGCTCCGTCACCGAAATATTCTACTATTGCCCCTGTTCCGCCCTTTACGGTGAGGATTTCAGCCACTTTTAGAATTACGTCTTTGGGTGCTGTCCATCCATTTAAGGAACCTTTGAGGTGTACACCAATTAGTTTTGGCCACCGAACGTTCCAAGGAAATCCAGTCATGACGTCAACTGCGTCAGCTCCACCTACTCCAATTGCGATCATGCCCAAGCCCCCTCCATTCGGTGTGTGACTGTCAGTGCCGATGATCATTCCACCTGGAAATGCGTATTGCTCAAGCACGACTTGGTGAATTATTCCACTTCCGGGTTTCCAAAATCCAGCTCCATATTTTGCGCAAACAGATTCAAGGAAGTCATAAACTTCTTCGTTTGTTTTGGATGCTGTGAGTAGGTCATGTTTGCCTTCAACTTTTGCCTGTATTAAGTGATCTGCGTGTGTTGTAGTGGGAACGGCTACCTTGTCAAGGCCAGCTGTCATGAATTGTAACCAAGCCATCTGAGCTGTGGCATCTTGCATTGCAACACGGTCGGGTCTCAGGTCTACGTACGAGGAACCTCTATCAAGCGATTGGTCTGGCGAATCTAGATGATTGATTAATACTTTTTCTGCGTAGGTCAGTTGACGTCCTAGCTTTTTTCTTGCATTTCCCAATCTTTCTTCAAACGTGGAGTAAACATCCTCAATTAATCCAACGGGGGTTTTCGTGTAAACAGTCATTATTCCTCTATCTATCTTCCACTGCATGCAGGAACGCATCTACTTATAAAGCAGTATAAATCTATCGTAAATCACCTCACTTGTGGTGGTGAATCTTAAATTGTCGGCCAGCGACTTTTTGTTTTTGTCGACTTCTCTAATTGGGCTTCGAGGCTCCAAGCCTTTCGCCAGCTTCCAATATCGGGGGCTTGGAGCGTCGGGGTTTGACCAGAGTGCTTTCGCTTCTGGGCAATCCACCAATCATTATTTTCTTCATCGGCTAACTCCGCAACTGCCTGCTCGATCTTTTTTGAATAGGTTCTGCTGTTCTCCTTTTCACCTGGCCAAATCGGAGCACCAAAAGTAACTTTAGTTGATGATCGGGTAGGCCACACTTTACCTTTACGAAGGATCTTTCCTGTTCCAGCAAGATGTATTGGAACAACTGGCGCATCGCATTTTATTGAAAGATAAGCTGCTCCTGCACGGAAGGGTTGACCCCACCCATCAGGGGAGCGTCCTCCCTCGGGAAACACCATGAAGGACCAGCCTCGTTTAATTAGTGATGCAATTTGATCTGATGATTCACGGCTTACTTTATTTCTTTCTACAGGAATAGCGCCAATAAATAAAGCGGATAGTGAACCGGCGAATTTTGTTTTAAAGAAATAGTCAGCAGCGGCACCGACGATGAGTCGCTTACGCCATTGGAACGGAATGGAAGTTAACAATAGGGGAGTATCGGCATGGCTATGGTGGTTTGCGACAAAGATAACTGCTTGTCGTTTTTTGAGACCTTCGAGTCTGTCATAGCCGGTCCGTTGCGGACTAGCAATGTAACCCATTAGGGGTTTAGCAATAAGTTCGGTCGAGAGAAGTCTTATAGTTCTGGCTGGTAACCTACGAGCCCAAACAGTGGGGTACTCAGAGCCAAGGTAAGTTTTTCGTTCGACGGGAGTAACGCCGTTGGGTGTGCGAGCTGCGCGGTAAGGAAATTGTGCTGTTTTGATATTTGCGATGGACCTCATTCTTTGAGGGGTATTCCCGACAGCTTTATAGATTTCTCGCGTCTTTCGCTGTATTTCTCGTTTGGTTAATTTCCTCGCCATGCTACGTCACGTCTGCCATTAAAATAGGGGGACTGTGGTAGTGGGTTATAGTGGGGCTAAACCCAACTGAGTCTGACGCAATTTCAAATGCATCTTGCAATGTGGTAGCTGATCGAAATCCCATCCTTCTCACAGCTTCTTGGTTGCCGCCTACAATGATTACCTCCGAAAGATGGTCAAGAGCGTGTGCACACCAATACCACATATAAAATGGATGCACTCCATGGTAGGCATAAGAGGTTCTGTACAAATGCCTATACCAATCATCCTCTGCAAATGATTTTTCAAACTTCTGACTCATCACAGCGGGGTCTGTAGTTTCGCTGAGGACTCTCTCAAAAAAATCAATATAGCTAGGATGATGTACCGGATGGAATTCCCACGGTGTGGGATGAGTCATGATCACTACTCCACCTTTTCTAACAAGCGGTTTGCCTTTGTACATATTGAAGAAATATCCAAGCCCAAGGCAAGCGACGAGTATCGGATTCATCACGGAGTTAACGTTGTAAGGGCATATGTAAGGTAATCCCATCGTTAGGATGTCCGTCTGTCCGTCAACTTGCACAAGGTGCTGCTTGTATACGTTTTCAGTGGTCATTTTGTGAACAGCTTCCACTTCACCTGCTTGTACAGATGTAATTTCATATGGTGAATGCCACCCTTGAAAGGATTTGCGCTTTGATGCAGGCGACATTCTTTTCAGCCCTGCTTGCATACCCAGAAATGACATGCGATCTTTGAAAGTCCACTCCCACTCGCGCTTTTGTAACATTGCGAGTGGTCCGTCATATCCGAATGTGTTGTTGTTTACTGTAGTTTCAATCTGGAAGACTTGAATGCCTGATTCCTTTAGGACTTTTCCTTGTCGCCAGTTGGATTTGTGTAGCTCTGAATTCTCTTGGTCCATGAAACTTTTTGACTGAACCATTGTTTGAGGGTTGTGATGGTGACGGAGTGCTGTATAACCGGACAATCCGGTAGCAGTGCTTTTCCAACCGCCATCCATTGAGACCAGATTTATGTTGACATATACGATCAAATCACTTTCTGCGGCTCTTTTATTTATTTGTACTTCTTCTCCATGAGGTGTTGTTCCAATCACTATCATTCCGTCTGGATCTTCCGCATCGTGGTTGTATATAACTCCCGACGGCGCAAACGCATCGTAGACTCTGTCGCCAACTGCATGTCTTAGCTCTTGTTCAGTCATCCTTCTGTGGAGAGCAAGGGCCGCTATCAAGTGGACATCATCAACACCCGCTGCGGCAGCAGTATCAAGAACTGCTTCAATAATTCTTTGCCTAATATCGGGCTTTCGCATGGGGGGAAGGGGAAGAGAAATATCATCGAATGCTATTGTCAGCTTCATTCCAGACTTTAGAAGAGCAGAAAGCGGTGGAGAGTCACCAAGTGGGTTCTCCAATGCATGACGGATAGAGGCGTTAGGGTTTGAAACTCCTGGAAGTGGCTCTGCTGGGTATATAACTCGAGAACGACCCGCTGGAAGTTTCTCCATTCGGAAACCCTCGCCATGATGAAACAGAATAGGTGGTGTTGTCCTGTCCACATCTAAAACGAGTCCTGGTCTTGGGTGTTTGCGTTGATTTTTTGGCATTTATTATTCTTTCTTTGAGCCTAAAGGTAAAGTTTTTTTGGGAGAGCCTGAAATCGGCTGGAAATTCTCAATTAGCCATCCTCTTCGTCTGGCAAGTGTTGCTAACTTTGTTTCCGGATTGACGGCAACTGGAAAGCCAACAGCTTCAAGCATTGGAAGATCACTTGTCGAGTCTGCATAGGCGATGGATTCTTTCAGGTCCAGGTTGTTTTCGTCAGCGTAGGTTCGAAGAGAGGCTGCTCTTGTTTCGCCGATAGGTGGAACATGCGTCATGCGACCTGAATATTTGTTGCCTTTTATTTCAAGTGATGGTGCTAATATTTCGTCGAAAAGTGGCTTTAAGGGTTGCACAACAAAATCAAGTGCACCTGTTATCAGTAATGTTCTGTGACCTAAAGCTCGATGTTCGCGTACTCGCCTGATTGCTGCTGGGAATGATTTCGTTAATATAAATTCATTAAACATTTCAAGTGAGTCTTCGTCGATTTGGAGGACAGGTGCGCCTTCATACTTCCTATAGAAGTTTCTGAGGAAGTCTGTTCTGTCCCTCCGGTCCATCGCAAGCATTGATGGGGCTTCAAGAACAGTTTTAGTAATGACTTTAAGTCGGTCTTGAGAAGAAAGTCTCTTCGTTGCTAAGTATCCCCAAGATGAAACTACATTTGAGGCTATGAGAGTATTTTCGAGATCGAACACAGCTAGTTGCCTGGAAGGATCAAGAACTTGCTTACGTAATCTGTTACTTCGTGAATCAGGTGGGGAGGATGATGGGGTTGTTTTGACTCTTCCTTGAGTGATTACAGTCGGCAGATGTATGTCATACACATATTTTCTCCAGTCAATAATTCGCGGGTCAAATAGAAAGGAACTCCTGTCGCCATCGTCGATGGAATCCCACAAATGAAGGAGATTTGCTACGTCGTAGATTGCTTCGCATTCAACATATTTTCCATATAGAGTGATGTACTCCATAGCTTTATCTAATTCGTTACGCTTTTCTTCTAAGTCGGCCACTATCATTGCTTGATTTCCTCTAATAGGAAGCTTGTGAAGTCCATTTTCAGCGGCTTGCAAGATACGCTTTGCCCGCGTCAATTGCGTCACTACACGTCCGCGTCCTGGGAATTCCCATTTTGAGGGCGTTATGGGCTGGTTCTTATCATCAAGGATTGGAAAATTTCCAAAGAATTCATGAACGTAATCAGCCAAAATACCAATCTTTATTGGATTGCAGGCACCGCTAGCAACTTGAACCACAAACGGATCAGAGGGTTTCTCTTGTGCGGCAACAGCAACTATTGCAGACGCAACGAGATCAACGGGTATAACGTCAATTATGCCTTCGGGGATTCCAGGGAACTCCTTGAGGGTTCCTCTACCGAAATTTAAAATAATAGGTTCAGCCATCCTAAAACCTCTTATCCATCCTGACTTAGGGTTACCCCAAGATGATTCAATAATTGAAGGCCGCACTATCGATAAGGGGATGTTACCGCGAATTTCTTGAACTGCTTGTTCAGCCATAGCTTTAGTAAAAGCGTAAGCGTCCGGAAAGCCAAGCGAGGTAGCCCTCTCTCTACCAGCTTCAACCATTTTCTCTTTAACCCATCGTTCGCGAATCTGTTCGGTTTTGGTGGCTATTACTGAAATTCCAGGTGCACCTAATTCGCTCTTTGCTTCACCTCGGAACTTTTCGAGATTTTCGCTTCTCCGGCTGTCATCTTCTGTATAAGACCTGGTCCTTCGAGCTGCTTCGGTCTCTTCTCGCCAGTTTAACGGAACGTAGAACGGGCTCTGCGAAAGAGGCTTTTCAGGTGCAGTTCCCTTTCTGTTACCAGCTACGTAACACGTACTTACCATCACTAGATGAGGTTCTGCATCAAGGTTCTGCAAGGTTTCGACTAATCGAACAGGGCCCATAAGATTAACCTCTGCTGCTCGGTCCAATGGTTCGTCAAAACTTACAGCTGCGGCACTATGTATAACAATGTCACATTCGCTGAGTTCGCGAAGCCCAGTATCGTCAAGACCTAAATTGTCCAATGAAATGTCAGCGGATAATGCTTCGACTGCATTACTGGCTAATTCATTGAAACCTTCTGTTCCCAACTTTTCTCTTAACTGATCAAATGCATCATTCCTTAGAATGTCCCTCTCAAGACGCTTTGATGCTGAACGCTTACCAGATGGTCGTATCAAAAGCCTCAGCTGAACGTCATCAATTTCGCGAAGTAGAAGTTCCACTAGGGCAGTTCCAAGGAATCCAGTGGATCCAGTTATGGCTATCTTTTTGCCGCGAAGCGATTCCTTTATCACACTCTATTTCTACCACTTGGTAGGCAATGGTACAATCCATTCGTGGAGACTTCAGATCGAATCTTGAAAAGAGCTACGGTGGCATTTGGCGAATCAGGTTATGATGCAACCAGTCTTGACGATCTCGCGCGAGCTCTAGATATTCGCAAGCAATCTATTCTTTACCATTATGCTTCGAAGGAACTATTACTTGAGGCATGTGTAAGGCGAGCTATTACGGATTTATCGGTAGCCCTTGATGAGGCCATCCGCAAAAGTTCTTATGGATGGGAAAGAATTGAGTCGATAGTGAAGCGAGTATTTCGCTTAGCGAATAATCAACCTGAATTATTAGGACTCCTCAGAGAAGTAACCCGTCTGGGTCCTCCAATATTGACGTATGCGGTTGATGGAATAAGGCCTCTTCTTGAAGGTGCAACAATGTGGCTAGCCGAGGAGATGAAAGCCGGAAGGGTCAGGAAATCAGATCCAGAGTTACTGGTGCTTTCGGCGTATTCAACGATTATGGGAGCAGCCACAGAAGTTAAGTTGTTTGAAGCATTAGGAGAAGAATCAACAATACGAGATGTCGCAATCAGGCGTCAAGAGTTGCTTAGGTTCTTGAAAATTGCTCTTATTCCTTGAATCTCTTCTGATGAGAATTGCTTAGTAGATAATTTACGAGTTCATCGTACGGTACGCCGGTTGCGCTCCAAAGCTTTGGATACATAGAAATTGGTGTGAATCCGGGCATGGTATTTATTTCGTTGACTAGCCATTCATTCTCTGATTTCTCGTAAAAGAAATCAACTCGTGCGAGGTCTCGACAATTTAATAACTTGAATACTTTTCTTGCAAGGTCTTGGACCTTTAGTATTTCGTCATCTGTTAATGGGGCTGGGATCTGGAGAGTCGCACCGTCTTCATATTTATCTTCGTAATCATAAAAATCTGCGCCTGGGGTGATCTCTCCCGGGACAGATGCTTTCGGCTCTCCGTCTTCGAGAATTGCTACTTCGATTTCTCTTCCGGTGATTGCTTCTTCAATTATTATCCACTCATCGTATTTTGCTGCTTCTAAAAGTGCTTTTTTTATGTTCTTTCGGTCGGTAACCTTTGAGATTCCGATAGAAGATCCCATATTTGCCGGTTTGACAAATAAGTCACCATCTATGCCTATGGAATGTTCTTTCAGGTTAGTGATTGAGCTCTTGTGAACACTTACCCATTTAGTTTGCGGTATGTTGTGTGCGTATAGCAGTTCTTTACATTTTATTTTGTCCATGCATAGTGCTGAAGATAGAACACCACTCCCGACGTAGGTAATGTCAAAGAGTTCAAGTAGTCCTTGTATGGTGCCGTCTTCCCCATTTGGCCCATGAAGAATTGGAAAGACAATTAGTTTCATTGAATTGAATGCAGAAAGGTACTCAATGGGATTTATTTGGTGCCCCTCAATTGGGAGAGGCTGATTAAGTTTGGATTGATCCTGCGACGAAAGGTCACGTTTAAACTCATACCAAAGCCCAGATTTATCAATAGCTACCAAATGAGTTTCGTATCTTCTGAGATCTATAGACTTAACAGCATGAAGTGCCGATGTGCGCGACACCTCATGTTCCGGAGAATCCCCTCCGTACAGTACAACTACTTTGAGTCTTTCCTTTGTATCGCCATCAGTTAAGTTCACGCCTTTAGCGTATCGCTTTCTGACACAAGAAAAGATATGATCGCTGGCCAAGCCTGTTTATCTTGCATGAGGAAGAGATGACCGCCTTCAAAGATCTGCAGTTGGGAATTCTTAATTAATCTATGGATCTCTAATAGATTTTTAAGGGGTGCAATATCGTCATACCTCCCCCCGACAATCAATGTTTGGTGAGGGATACCTCTCAAACTATTTACACAGTCGTGCCCTGATCGTGCTTCAAGTTGGCGAGTTAAACCATCGGTTATCAAATGGGGAAACAGTCTTGTATTCGTATGTAATGCATCTTTGACCATATTCAGAATCGGGAGGTTCTCTTCGGGAATTTTGTATCTTGAATCTAGTAATTGAAGCCAAGATTCGATCTGATTTTTTGAGCTCGAAACTATTTTTCTTAAATCAAATGACGAGAAATTATTGCCACCAGGTGATGTGCAAGCAAGTACTAACTTATTTACCTTGTGTGGAAAGCGCGTTACTAGGTGTTGGGCGACCATTCCTCCAAAGGAAATGCCTATTACGTTGACGCGATCTATTTCAAGACTTTCTAAAAGAGCTGCTGCATCATCAGCGTAATCTGCCATCGTATAAGCACCCTTAGGGCTCGCAGTTTGCCCTAGTCCGCGTTGGTCATAACGTAACACTCGGAAACCATTTAAAGTTGGATTTTCGGGTCTCGGGTTTCGAAGGTCGGCGCCAGTTCCACTTATGATCAGCAACGGCGGCCCGTCACCTTTAATTTCGTAATATAGCTGGATGCCGTTTACTGTAATGAATGGCATCCAGCCACATTAATACGAGCTTGCTCTTAGACGAAAGCTGAAGCAAAAACGAGTGACACAATGGTCATGACTTTGAGCAGAATGTTCATTGCCGGTCCTGAAGTATCCTTGAAGGGGTCCCCAACAGTGTCTCCGACAACAGCTGCTTTGTGAGGATCAGAGCCCTTTCCTCCGTGGTTGCCGGCTTCAATATATTTTTTAGCATTATCCCATGCCCCTCCGGCATTCGCCATAAATATTGCTAAAGCGAATCCGGTTACAAGCGCACCTGCCAATAGTCCGCCTAAAGCATCTATATCAATAAATCCGACAACCAACGGTACGACAACGGCTAAGGAACCAGGGATAATCATTTCTTTAAGTGAAGCTTCTGTTGAGATTGCAACGCATCTAGCTGAGTCAGGGGTTACCCCTTCTTTCCCTTCCCGAAGCCCGGGGACCTCACGGAATTGACGTCGAACCTCTTCGATCATTGCCGTTGCAGCACGACCAACCGCATCAATTGTCAGTGCAGCAAAGAGGAAAGGAAGACCCGCGCCTAAGAATAATCCAATGAAGACATCAACTTCGCCTACGTTAAGGGTCAGCGATCCACCGGCTTGCTGGACTGCTAGTTCGAAGCTTTTGAATAGGGCAAGCGCTGTGAGAGCAGCAGACCCAACGGCAAATCCTTTTGCGATCGCTGCTGTTGTGTTTCCGAGGGAGTCTAAAGCGTCTGTGACTTCTCGAACTGATGGAT
>CAJWRY010000021.1 GCA_913046155.1 uncultured Candidatus Nemicrothrix sp.
CGGCCTCGTTGGTAATGGACCAAACGACACTGTTGGTGACATGGAAGAAGCCCGAGTCCAAAGCATTATTGACATCATGTCTGACGCTGGTATCGATACCGGTGGTATTACCACAGCAGACATCTACACCAACGAATACATTGACCCATCAATCGGATTTACCGGTGATGACCTATGTGTTGTTAACGCAACAGATGTTACTGCAGGTCTTGTGTTTGATATCGGAGGACGTGGAGACCAGTCATTCAACGATTCAGCCGCAGCCGGCATAGACCGAGCTGAGTGCAGTTTGGGTGTTGACTACTCAGAGTCATCACCAAACGATGACGGTTCAAACAGAGCAGAACTCCTTCAACTACAGGCTGACAATAACCCAGTTGTTGTCGCAGTCGGATTCTTGTTCGCTGGAGATGCAGCTACTGTTGCTGCCAATAACCCAGACGTTAACTTCGCAGTTATTGATGATGCAATGATGAACTTTGAAACCGGTGAACCAATTGCACCTAATGCTGCAGGTTTAACCTTTGCCGAACACGAAGGATCATTCCTAGTTGGCGCAGCTGCTGCCCTGAAAACTCAAAACGATACAATCGGATTCATCGGTGGTGTTTGCTGCTTCGGTCTAATTGAAAAGTTTGAGGCTGGTTATATTGCTGGTGCAAAAGCTGTCAACCCAGATATTGAAATCATCTCTCAGTACATAACTGAGTTCCCTGACTTTGATGGGTTTAATGCTCCAGACAGAGCTAAAGAAATAGCTGCATCAATGTACGCAGCAGGCGCTGATATTGTTTATCACGCTGCCGGTGGCTCAGGAGCAGGACTGTTTGAAGCAGCAAAAGAAGTTTCAGAAGAAAGCGGATCAAAGGTATGGGGTATCGGAGTAGATTCCGATCAGTACAACACTGTTGATGCTGAAGTTCAAGAGTACGTACTTACTTCAATGCTCAAGAGAGTAGACAACGCTGTTTACCTCGTCCTGCAATCTCAAGTAAACGGAACATTCAAAGCTGGTCAAACTGCATTTGGATTAAGTGATGATGGCGTTGGGTACTCCACTTCAGGTGGTTACCTTGATGACATTGTTCCTCAACTTGAAGCATTGAAACAACAAATTGTTTCTGGACAAATTGTTGTTCCATTCGAGTAATCGTTGTAACAATTAACAACTAAACGAGTGAGGCTGGTGCGTCACCTCAGTTGAGAAACTGGGTAGTGTATTAAGTGCCAGTCTCACTCGTAGTTTTAAGGACATACTCTCATGACAAATGCTATAGAACTGATAGGGATAACAAAGCGTTTCCCAGGTGTTCTTGCGAACGACAATGTCAATTTAACTGTAAAAGAAGGTGAGATTCACGCAGTTTGCGGCGAAAACGGTGCAGGTAAATCGACATTGATGAAAATTCTTTACGGCATGCAACCAGCTGATGAAGGAGTAATGAGACTTTTTGGCCGAGAGCTATCTTTCAGTTCACCGAACGATGCTATCGATGCTGGTATCGGAATGGTCCACCAACACTTTATGCTTGCGAATCAACTCACAGTTCTTGAGAACGTAATCCTAGGTGCCGAACCCACGAAATCAGCGGGTCTAATAAATTTTGATGAAGCAAGTTCACATTTAGAAGAGGTTGGGAAAGCCTATGGGCTGACAGTTGATCCCAATGACCTTGTGGAAACACTTGAAGTAGGCGAACGTCAACGAGTTGAAATTATTAAAGTTCTATACCGCGGAGCAAAAGTATTGATATTTGATGAGCCAACCGCCGTTCTCGTTCCTCAAGAAGTTGAGGAACTGTTCAGAAATATGAGAGAACTCAAGGCCAACGGAGCGACAATAATCTTCATCGATCACAAACTAGAGGAAGTACTAGAAATTGCTGACACGATCACAGTACTTAGACAAGGAAAGACTGTTGCTACAGTAAAGCCACAAAACGTTACTGCCACGGATCTTGCTGAATTGATGGTCGGTTCCGAATTACCAAAACCTCAAATTTCTGAATCATCCAACAACAATACTATTGCTCTGGCTCTTGAAGAAGTATCCGTTTTGGGAGACGATGAGCGACCACTAGTTGATGACGTCTCATTGAGCGTGAATAAGGGCCAAATAGTGGGTATTGCGGGGGTTGAAGGTAACGGGCAGCACGAACTAGTCGGCGCCATTCTGGGAACACAAGAAATAGATTCAGGCTCCATTAGCCTTATGGGTGAGGATATTTCTAATCAATCTGTCCGGGATCGGCGCGAAAGTGGCCTTGGTTATGTTCCACAGGATAGGCAAGACGAAGGGCTTCTACTTACAGCACCCCTTTGGGAAAACGCCGCTTTAGGACATCAGACTTTACGACCATTTTCAAACGGATGGAGACAATGGTTTATTGACAAGGTCGGGTCACGCTCTCAAACTGAAATGATTCGAGAGAAATTTGACGTCAGAACTCCGAATATTGATGTCTCAGCACATGCCCTGTCTGGTGGAAACCAGCAGAAGTTGATAGTCGGACGAGAAATGGTAGCCCAACCTTCAGTTCTTGTTGCTTCTCATCCCACAAGAGGAATTGACGTAGGAGCACAAGCATCTGTTTGGCAACAAATACGTGATGCCCGCTCAGCTGGCCTTGCGACTCTATTAATATCAGCAGACCTTGATGAATTGATAGGACTTTCTGATTCAATCGTGGTGATGTTTCGCGGTAAAATCGTTGCCCGGTTAAACCCATCCGAAATAAATCCACGTAGTTTAGGTGCCTTTATGACTGGGGCTGCTCTGGAGACAGAATCATGAATTCATCCATGATTCGCCGTATCGGATTAGCACTCGCCGCACCAACCGCTGCAGTATTGTTCGCAACTATTGCCTCTTCTATTTTTCTAGTTATAGCTGGCAGTAACCCTTTCACTGCCTACGGGGACATGTTTGAATACGGAAGCAGGCTAGAGATACAAGTAGATATTCTTAACAGAGCCACTCCCCTCTACATATCTGGAGTAGCAGCTGCGATCGGGTTCAGAATGAATCTCTTTAACATTGGTGTCGAAGGGCAATACCGGCTGGCAGCAATTGTTGCTGCTTATGTTGGCGCATCCGTGTCGCTTCCAGCTTTTTTCCATATAGCCCTTATCCTCATCGTCGCTATGTTGGTGGGTGGCGCATACGCCGGAGTCGCAGGCGTTCTAAAAGTCAGCCGGGGTGTAAACGAAGTTATTTCAACTATCATGCTCAACGCCATCGCCATCTCTGGTCTGATTGCTTGGCTAGTTAGAGAATGGCAGGCAGGAGGAACTGTTGATGCCACTGGCGCTAATCTTGGAATAGGGACTGAGCCAATTGACGAATCAGGCCTTATCCCAAATATAAATAGCTGGCTGGAACTTTTTACTCGTGAGATAGGAAAGGGTAAAGAACTGACAGGAGTGCTTCTTGTTGCAGTAGCAGTCGGTGTTCTGTACCACATAGTTCTTAACCGAACTAGGTTTGGATTTGATTTGAGAGCGACTGGAATTAACCCTTTTGCTGCCCGTGCCGGAGGCGTAAACGACAAGCGCATGGTCCTTGGAGCAATGGTCCTATCAGGAGTTGTTGCTGGCCTAGTTGGGATGGCTGAAATTGCTAAGCTAGGGCGATTCAACCCGAACTTTGTAGGTAATCTAGGATTTGCTGGAATAGCTGTAGCTCTTCTGGGAAGAAATCATCCTGGAGGAATTGCAATCGGTGCTCTCCTTTTTGCTTTTCTTGACACTGCGTCTGGGGTATTACAAGTAACGGGATCAGCCTCCAGAGAAATCGTTTTCATTATGCAGGGGATTATTCTCCTCGCAGCAGTGATTGCTTACGAGGTAGTTCAAAGATACAGAATTAGAGAAGAAGCAAGGATGGCTTCAACACTTCTAGCAGGGGAAGCAGAGGAATGATAGATAAGATCCGACGACTTCCTGCCTACGCTAGATGGGCAACATATGCAACTATTGGCGTCCTGATACTCACCCTTGTTCAAGAGCTTGGCCAAAACCAAACCAGTCATTTAACAGCAACTTCCACAGCACAGACAGCTCTTAAATGGAGTATCCCTATTCTATTAGCAGGGCTCGGAGGCCTTTTTGCTGAGCGAGCAGGAATAATAAACATCGGCCTTGAGGGAATGATGATACTCGGCACATGGTTCGGTGCCTGGGGTGCCTTTAATTATGGGCCTTATTGGGGAATAGTTATCGGAGCTATAGGTGGAGCAATTGGAGGATTGATTCACGCAATCGCAACCGTAGGTTTCGGCGTTGATCACATTATCTCAGGTGTTGCAATAAATATACTGGGCCCATTTGCTGCACGTTTCTTATCATCTGAGGTATTTACTGGGTATCAGGGAGGATCAGTTACCCAGTCTCCCAGAGTTGAAAATGTAGATAAGTTCACTATGCCATTTCTTGCTGGTGGATATGAAACTCCTAATTTCCTTAAATGGCTGGGCGATAAAGAGATCCCTCTTCTGAGCGATATTGGCAATATTCTCCGAGGTATACTCACCCAAACTTCCTGGGCTACCATCATCGCTCTGTTACTAGTTCCAATTTCGGCCTATGTCCTATGGAAAACACGATTTGGGTTACGAGTCAGGATAAGTGGCGAGGACCCATGGGCAGGTGAATCACAGGGAGTGAATATCTATCGTTATAAATTTATTGCGGTAATGATAAGTGGCGCTTTCGCAGGTTTCGGTGGTGCCTTTATCTCAATTGAAATGTCTTCGATCTATCAAGAAGGAGGTACTACTGGACGAGGTTTTATCGGTTTAGCTGCCCTCATATTCGGAAACTGGAGACCTGGAGGAATACTTGCCGCTGCACTTTTGTTTGGTTATCCCTACGCACTTCAGTTCGGAGATTTTGATGGATTCGCCTCGCACGCATTATTGCTTGTCAACGCCATAGCTTTGTTTGGGGTAGTAATTTGGGCATTGCGTAACGATAAAAGAACCGATGCTGCTATCGCATTCGTGCTGGGCTCACTATCTGCGATTTGGTACTTTGTTTCAGACACTGTTCCTGATTGGTGGGTAAAGATCCTCCCATATGTAATAGTTATCGTCGTGCTCATATTTTTCGCTCAGCGTTTACGAATGCCTGCTGCGAACGGACAAATTTATCGACGAGGCCAGACCTAAAAGAGATGGACGCATTAACCAGAGAACAGAAAAACTCATTTGATGAAAACGGAGTTCTAATACTTCCAGACTTTTTCGCCAATGAAGAATGTGATTCATTAATCTCAAGGATGGCAGAAATCATTGACGAGGCAAACGATACGAGTTCCACCGTATTCTCAACCACGAATAGGACTCACAGTCAAGAGGACTATTTCCTTACCTCTGGAGATAAGATACGGTTTTTCTATGAGCAACAAAGTAAGGGCTCGGCCCCTTCGGAGCTTTCTCTCAATAAAGTAGGGCACGCATTGCATGATCTTGATCCTGTCTTTTCTGATTTCGTCAGACAGAAAAAGGTGGCAGAACTTGCGAGCGATATTGGGTTTGTAGAGCCGCTTCTTCTGCAATCAATGTACATCTTTAAACCTCCTCATATTGGCGGCGAGGTTGTATGGCACACTGACCACCCATTTCTGTGGACTGACCCGCCATCCGTTATGGGTTTCTGGGTAGCTCTTGAAGATGCAACCATTGAAAATGGATGCTTATGGTGTTTACCTGGACTGCACAAACAAAACCCCAAAGAACGCTTCCGTAGGAAAGATGGAGGGGGAACCGAAATGATAACGCTGGACAACACAGATTTCCCTACAGAGGAAAAGATTCCTCTTGAAGCTTCCAAAGGGACATTAGTAGTTTTACATGGTCTACTACCCCACTGGTCAAGTGCAAATCATTCAGAATCTTCTCGACATGCCTTCACCCTTCACATGATTGAGGCTTCTGCCCATTATCGAGAAGACAACTGGCTACAACGCTCACCTGACATGCCTCTGAAGGGGTTCGCGATCTAATCCATTATGGTGATTCCCGCTATCACAGAAGAATCTCTGCGCAGCTTCCCTAAAGTTCTTCTACACGACCACTTAGATGGGGGTCTCAGACCTAAGACCATAATTGAGATAGCGCATCGTACGAATTACCTACATTTACCAAGCTATGAAGCAAAAGAGCTAGAAGCTTGGATGCTTGCTACGGCAGACCAAGGAAAACTTGAACTCTATTTGGAAGCTTTCACTCACACGATAGCCGTTATGCAAAATGAAGAATCTCTCTTTCGTGTCGCTGAAGAATGCGTACATGATCTTAACAATGACGGAGTCATGTACGCTGAGGTTCGTTTCGCACCTGAACTCTTTGAGGAGAAGGGACTCACACTGGATGAAGTTATTACCGCTGTTCTTCGGGGTTTTGAGTCCGGTATGTGTGATGGGGAGATCATCGTCAAAGGTATTCTATGCGCTATGCGGTCAAGCGACAGGAGTACAGAAATTGCTGAAGCAGCAATTTCTTTCATGGATAAGGGGATTGTTGGTTTTGATATTGCTGGACCTGAGATTGATTTTCCTCCCAGACTTCACAGACAAGCATTTGACGTAGCTCACAGAAATAGTCTCCCGATTACAGTCCACGCTGGAGAGGCAGCTGGTCCTGACTACATTGAAGAAGCTCTCACCATATGTCATGCGTCAAGAATTGGGCATGGAACCAGCGTGAGAGAAAAGATCTCAAATAACGATGAAGTGACGGTAACTGATGGAATAGCCACTGAACTGGTTGATAGGGGTATTGCTTTGGAGGTATGCCCTACTTCAAACATTCATACCGGAATAGTTGACTCAATTCAGAGTCATCCAGTTAATACGTTCTTGGATGCAGGACTAACAGTAACGATTAACACCGATAACCGTTTGATGTCATCAACATCTTTGACGAATGAATTCCTTCAGTGCAGCAGCGCTTTTAATTGGACGTGGGAAGAAATAACTTCCATAACTTTAAACGCTGTTGAGAATGCATTTCTCACTCAGGGCGAAAGGGATAAGCTAGTAAAGAGACTGGACTCTTGGAAAAGAGATAACGGGATGTCGAATGAAGGAAGCAAATGACTGAAATTGAACTAGTCGGAATAGACGCAGATGACACGTTATGGCAGAGCGAGACCTTTTTCGCCGAGGTAGAAGAGAAGTTCATTGAACTCATGAGTAAGTACTCTTCTGAGACGGGTCTGGAAGAGTCTCTTTCATCTAATGAAATCACCAACCTTCGGGTTTTTGGATATGGAGTTAAGTCATTTACTCTTTCAATGATTGAAACCGCTCATCTGGCTTCAGGAGGGAACATTGCGAGTTCTGATATAAAACAAATTATTTCGTGGGGAAAAGAATTACTTCAACACCCAGTTATTCTCCTTGACGGAGTTGAGGAGGCGATTAGAGAACTGGCATCTAATTTCACTGTTTACATTGTCACCAAGGGAGATTTACTGCATCAACGGAGCAAAATTGAAGACTCTGGTTTAGATAAAATGGTTGCTGGGTTTGATATCTTCCATGAGAAAGATCCTGAATCGTACCTGGATTTTCTTATTGAAAAGAATATTGATCCAAAAAATTTTCTAATGGCTGGAAATAGCTTGCGGAGTGATGTTCTACCTATCGTTGCCATTGGGGGCCACGCTGTACACATTCCTTACGAATTAACATGGGATTATGAAAAGATAACAGATGGCACTGTCCCCAAATCTGGATATTCGGTAATTGAAAGCATCAGAGATTTGCCCAGTTTCGTTTCCGAACTGCATGGGTAATACTATTGGAATTTGCAAAGGATGATTTAAAAGATGCAAAGCAATAGTCGAATAAAGCTCTCGAAAGAGGTGACGAAGGCAAAGGCTGATGGAATACCCGTCGTATGTTTGGAGTCAACTGTGTTTAGCCAGTTAGGTTTGCCATCCCCTTCGAATGCTGATGCATTGGAGCTATGCATGTCAACTCTAAGAAATAATGATGTGGTGCCTGCTGTAAGTGCAGTAATGGATGGACAGTTGCGACTTGGACTTGAAGAGTCTGAACATGAAAGAATCTTTACAGCTACCAACAAGGTTTCAGTTCGAGACCTTCCCGTTGCTGTCGGGAAAGGCTTGGACGTTGGGGTCACGACTGTCTCTGCTTCACTTGCTATTGCTGATGCAGTTGGGGAAAAGGTCTTTTGCACTGGAGGTATCGGCGGAGTTCATCGGGGTGCGCACGTTACAGGAGATATAAGTGCAGATCTTCATGCGTTGTCGAGGTTTAATGTTCTCTGCGTAAGCGCAGGAGCGAAAGCTTTCCTTGATCTTTCCGTCACTCTGGAATATTTAGAGACTTTGGGCGTGCCCGTATTAGGTTGGCAAACAGATGAGTTCCCAGCGTTTTATTTGCGTAAGTCAGGCTTAGGAATTCCTAGAGTTGACTCTGTTGAAGAAGTTGCTTCTATTTTTGAAACTATTAGCAGCCTTGGACATAGGACCGGGCTTCTTCTCAACGCACCAATACCTCTTGAAGCTGAACTTGACTCTGAAATGATTTGGTCCTTGATTGAAAATAGTATTGAGGATTGCGACCGCCAAGGAATAAGCGGCCAAGCTGTTACCCCATTTATTCTTGAACAGCTCGCGAATGCTACGAAGGGTGAGAGCATTCCAGCGAATTTAGCCTTATTGCAAAATAATGCTGAAGTCGCTAGCCGAATTGCACGTGTTCTTTATTCGTAGTCTTGCCCCTTGTGATGCTCGATTCGATTTGTGGCATCGTGAAGACCCGGTAACTGGGGTTCGGCAACTCCTAACTTTTCGGTAACTGCATCTACAACGAAGCGCTCAACCTCTTCCCACGTGTGTGCCCGTGGTCCAGTTAAGTGCCGATTATATGGTTGATCAAAAATTATGACTTTCTTATTATCATTTTGAAACGCTTCAATATTATGGGGTCCGTCATCGATATAAAGGTCGGCGTTCAATGCTGATTTCGCTCCTATAAAACACAAGTCTCGGTAAGGAATATTTGCTCTATCTAACCAATCTGCTGTATCGCCAGCAGCGATGGCATGCCCCCAATTCACATACAATCTATGGCTAATTATTCTTATCCAAATCCCTTGGTCGGAAAGACGCCAAAGGACTTCGGAAGCGCCAGGAATAACTGGCATATCTCGAAACATGCGATGTTCTACGACAGCTTTCTCGTGGAGCTTCTCAAAATCACTCATTGAGAGGCCCCACTCTTCAAATCCCCAACTCCGGTCAAGAGTTAACGACTTTGGTTCCACACCTAATTCTTTTGCAACAATATCTCTAAAAATTAGGTTATGGTCTCCACAAACTCCGTCGAGGTCAACGCCAAGTACAAAGGAATGTTCGATTGGTGTTCTCCTTTTGTATTCTCCCAGACTTAAGAATAGCCTCAGATACGAATAGCATCCGATATGGTGAGGTTAGGTGTGGTGTGAAAGTAGAAATCATTAGTCATAATCTAATCCTTGATCGTCTTAGTAGACTTCGTAACGTCGAAACATCTAACAAAGTATTCAGGAAGAATCTTCATGACCTATCGACGTTTCTTGTATATGAAGCGATGAGACACATTGCATTGGATAAACAGACAGTGGAAACGCCCCTGACTTCAACTGATGGATGGGCTTTGACATCATCCCCGATACTTGTCCCTATTGTTCGCGCAGGTTTGGGCATGCTTGACGGGGCGTTAAGTCTTCTTCCTGACTCAGATGTTTGTTTCTTGGGTGCTAGGAGGGATGAGGAAACATTTCAGCCTGAAATTTATATGAATACTCTGCCCGATGACTTAGCTGGAGCAGATGTTATCGTTCTTGACCCCATGCTTGCCACTGGTGGATCTTTACTTCATGCCTTGCGTGTTATTGCAGCATCGGGCGCTGGAATAATTACGGCGGTAAGTATTCTCGCTGCCCCTGAAGGAGTCAATGCTATTGAATCAAGTGGCATTAATGGACAGCTTTTCGTTGGTTTCGTTGATGAGGGCCTGAATGATTCGGCATTTATTGTTCCTGGTTTAGGTGATGCTGGAGATAGACAATTTGGAAGAATCAATTAAGTCCTAAGATTTCCTTAAATTGATTCTCAAGCGAAATCCCTATCTTCTCAAGAAGAGCTTGAGCCTGACCACTTGCCTCAGGAAGTTCTTCTCTCTTCGCTACGGGCAAAACGATTTCCATGTATAACTTGATCATTGGCTCTGTCCCACTGGGACGAATTGAGATACGAACATTGTTTTCAATATTTATTACGATCAGATCTGTACTGGGTAGACCAGTTCCATTGTCATGAGAGAGATAGTCTTTCACTTCAAGTACCTTCATGTTGTTTATGACAGTGAGAGGCTTAACTCTGAGATCTTCCATCACTTTAGGTATGATCTCGCTAGGCTTTTCCGAGTTAAAACGCACTCTCCACGTTTTAGTAACATGATGTCCGTATTCCAATGAAAGATCATTGAGTTTATCTTCGAGGGTTTGACCTTTTTCCTTTAGCTCTGCAGTAAGTTCTGCCATCATTAGCGCTGCTGAGATTCCGTCTTTATCGCGCACTGCAGTATTCGTTGCATACCCAAGGGCTTCCTCGTAACAGAAAATTGGCTGTGAGGAAGAATCCTTATATGCAGTTGGGATGATCCATTTAAACCCAGTTAACGTCGTGGCGTGTTCAACGCCATGTTTGATCGCAATCTTAGAAACAAGTTTTGAGCAAACGATAGTAGTTACTACCTTTCTGTTGCCACCCGATGTTTTACCAGCTATGTGATTGAATAGAAGAGCCCCGATTTCATCTCCACTCAACAATCTCCACTCACCACTAATTGTTGGGATAGCTACCGCTAGACGGTCACCATCTGGGTCGTTCGCAAGTGCTAGATCAGCATTCGATGCTTTCGCTAGATTCATTACAGAGTCCATGACCCCATGCTCTTCTGGATTAGGAAAGGATACGGTCGGGAAATCAGCATCAGGGGTCATCTGAGTCTTTACTGGTATTAGCTCACCTGCTCTGGCCTTTATGAAACTTTTCTGAGTCAATCCCATCGCTACCCCATGAAGAGGCGTGTAAGCGATTCGTATGTTTTGGTTCTGTTGTGTTAGGGAATTCGTTATTGCAGCACAATATGCTTCCTCAAGGCTTTCATCAGCAGTGACACGTGTTCCGTTTCCTAATGGCAGGTTGATAGAAGGAAATTCTGATTCAAGTATTAATTTGTCGATTTCTTCATCTATTGGGGCTCTAAGTTGAGCTCCATCATGCATGTAGACTTTGCAACCGTTGTCGGTGCTGGGGTTATGTGAAGCTGTGACCATAATACCCATATCTGTTTTGAGATGCCGAACACTGAATGAGAGCAAAGGAGTTGGGATTACTTCGGGAAAGATGATTACGTTAATGTCATTGGCTGTCATGACAGCTGCAATATCTTCTAAGAAGTCTTTACTTTTGTGGCGTGCATCTCTGCCAAGCACCACTTTTGAGCCGGCTCCTAGATATTGAGCTAACCCTGTTGCGAGCCTCCTTACAGTTAGTTGATTCATTCTGTTAGGACCGGGGCCAAGTTTGCCTCTCAATCCAGCAGTTCCAAATTGGATTCTGGAGCTAAATAACTTTTCAATTGCAGGTGAATCCGATCGGTTTAATAAATTTATTAAGTGCTCACGCGTAACAGGGTCAGGATCGTGTTCGATCCAGCTTTTTAATTGCGATTCAAGTGCATACTGATTTAATTTTGGGGACATTAGTTGCGGAATTCGGATTCAATAAGATTTTTGAGAGGGACAAGGGGTCGAGCTCCCGTATGAGTGATTATTTCGGCAGCTGCGATTGATGCCAGTTCTCCACAAATTTTGAGGTCGAGTCCTCGAGCGTAGCCAAATAGGAAGCCTGATGCGTACAAATCTCCAGCTCCAGTAGAATCTGTTACTTGATTTACTGCTTTAGCGCCTACCCCAATGATCTCATCCTCTGTGACAATTATTGAACCTCGTTCGGCGAGAGTAAGGCAGGCTACTTTGACTTTTCCTTGAATCCATTGAGCTGCTTCACTAAGAGTTCCACACCCACTGAGTTCTTTAATTTCGTCTTCGTTTCCGAAGAGGATGTCGACTTGTTCATTTATGAGGTCAATCCATTCATCTTTATGCCGTGAGACACAGAAGCTATCAGAAAGTGTGAATGAGATAGTGCGATTTGCGCCTTTTGCTATTCCTATCGCAGAACGGATGGTATCTTTTGTTGTTTCGATATCCCAGATGTAGCCTTCGCAGTATAGGATTTGTGCATTTTCAAGCAGGTGCACGTCAAGGTCCTCTTTGCTAAGGTTTGTGCTTATCCCTAAGTACGTGTTCATTGTTCGTGACCCGTCAGGTGTCACAATGATCATGGATCGAGCTGTTGGTAGGCCTTCAGATGCTGGTTTTACTTTGAAGTGAACTCCGGCAGCGTTGATGTCATGGGCGAAAAATTCGCCCAAGTGATCGTCACGTATTTTTCCTATGTAGGCGGCTTTGCCACCTAATGAAGCAACGCCGGACATGGTGTTTGCAGCCGAACCTCCAGACGATTGAACTGTTGGGCTCATCTCGTTATAGAGGCTAACCGCAGTATCGGTGTTGATTAAAGCCATTGAGTCTTTGATGAGATTATGGGTGTCAAGAAACTTTTCATCTTCATGGCTTATGACGTCAACAATTGCGTTTCCTATCCCCACGACATCGTATATGTTTTTGGTGTCAGTTTGTTTGGTTGTACTTACCATGGCCCTAGCTTAACGATTGTGCTTTCACGTGGGGGAAGATGGCTGAATCATCCTGATACTGCAAGGCTTTAGATTGCATAGTGGAATTGTATCCTTAGATATCTTTAATAAATGGAAATAGATCTTGACCAAAGTAAAAGCTTGATGGAAAAAGAACTGAGGGAGCCTCAAGTACTCCGCCCTAAGACTCCCTCGTTTACCCCTATACAAACAAGCGTCTAGTAACGCTTTATATATAGGCTTCTTAATTTAGCACAGAAATATTGTGGGAAGAAGCTTTCAAGAGATGTCAAAATCAAAGATTAGTAATAGCCACCAACGAAACTGAAGCCTTTAGTTGTATAGAGCTGATTAACTGCTTTTCGCGTGCTCCAAGGCATCTTCCCAGCTGACCCCGTCAGTTATCATTTGTTTGTATTGCATGACATGGCGAGGGCGGTTGAATCCAAGGATGCCCACAAGTTTTCCATCACGGCCATATGCTGCTGCGAAGCGGCGCTCCTCAGTCGATCCCGTAATAATTTGAACTTCATCGGTTGATCGAGTTCTGCCGGCTAGCTGAATTTTGCGATCAAATTGGTCAGTCCAAAACCACGGTGTTGGGGCGTACGGTTCTATTTTATTTTCTCCGGTTAATAATCGCCGTGCCGCATAGACTCCTTGTTCAACCGCATTATCCCAATGTTCAACACGCATGTGTTCGCCAAAAAGCCTATTGGGCCATCGAGCGACATCTCCAGCGGCGACTATCCCAGGTGCAGCTTGACAGGTTTCATCACATACGATTCCGTTATCGATAGTAAGTCCACTATTATCCAACCATTCGGTGTTGGGTCTCACCCCGATACCAACAATGACAATATCAGCGTCAATTTCTGTTCCGTTAGCGAGAACAACTTTCTCTACTCTTTCTTTTCCTTTAAAGGACTCAACTGGAGTACCTGTAATCACTTCAACCCCGTGATCTCGATGTACATTAGCAGTTACGGTTCCCATCTCAGTTCCCAGTACCCGTTCAAATGGGACCTCTGCTGCCTCTATCATTGTTACATCAAGTCCTCGCTGTCGGGCTGTTGCAGCAACTTCAGCTCCTATAAACCCCGCTCCAACGACAACGACTTTTTGTGGTGTTTTCTCAAACTCAGAACGGATTGCTATTGCATCGTCTAGCCCGCGAAGTGTATAAATCCCTTGCAGATCTCCAGTCATGCGAAGCGATATACATCTTGCCCCTGTCGCAATAATGGCTCCATCGTATGAAATTGGTTGACCCGAATCTAACATTACTTTTTTCTCAGCGATGTTTAGATCAGTTGCTCTAACGCCAAGGTGCCATTCGAGTGATAATTCATCATTTTTCGTAGGACTTGTGAGGGCTATCCGGTCAGGTTCCCATTCCCCAGCAAGCACTTGTTTGGATAATGGAGGTCGATCATAAGGTAGATGCGGCTCATCTCCTATGAGATGAATTACTCCGTCAAAACCTTCTGCTCTGAGTGTCTCAGCGGCGCGAAGTCCAGCTAGAGAAGCGCCTACAACAATAATCTCTTTCAGTTGTCAGCCCTCAGCAATTGCAATTGCCTGCTTGGGACATCTTTGTGCTGCTTCCTCTACCTGTGCTTTGAGATCCTCACCAGGCTCTTCATTAAGAATGTAGAGGAAGTCATCATCGCGAACTTCAAAAACTTCTGGAGCTATTTGCATACAGATAGCGTTGCTTTCACAAAGATCAAAATCGACTTGAATTCGGTAACCCATTTGTCCTCCATTAGTAAGGTTTTAACATCATAGTGCAATTTTGTTGAGTGATGCTCAATCAGTTAATCCGATTTCTTCACTTGAGCAACTTAGTTTCTCGGAACTTCGCTCAAGTACATTATTCTCACCGACTTGAATATTGATTGTTCCTTCTATTTCTTTTACTGCGTATAACCAAAGACTCAATGCCTGACATAATGCGTCAGCTTCTTGGAAGCCTGATCCGAGCGGAAGCTTACCGTTGAGTCCGATAATTTCGATGCCGTTGAATATAACAATAGTCTCTGTTTTATCATTCCAATTTGCTTCGGAGTAGTTTGATGTGAGGAATAATTCCAGTTCATTTTGGGTCTCTGCCTGTTTTTCTGAAACGAGATCCTGCACAACCTCAGTTTCGATATTGCAGTTTTGGGCGTTATACGTCTGAAAGAAATTTTGTGCCTCTATGGCTTCAGGGTCAAATGTTGCTGCGAAGAGTTGATCAAGCGCTGATATTTCTGCAACATCTGCGGAGGAATTTCGTATTTTGGTAGCAGTTTTTTTAATTTCTGACGGCGCAAGTGTTATAAGTAAATCAAGTTCCTCAATTGGTAAATTTGTGTCGGGAATACCTAGGTCTAGGTTTTTCGCTATTACGTCGCAGTATGCGTTCAGGTCACCATCAGCATTACTTCCGCAGGACGTTGTGAGAGAAGTTACTGAAAGAAACACTGCGAGTATGACAAATAAGCGTTTGCCAGTTGCTTTTCTTGTATAGGCAGGCATCAATAACTTATTTCTAGGAAGTTGGTTTGTCTTTTCCTACCACCCACATGGCGAAGTATTGTGCTCCTCCGCCATACGCATGACCCATGGCTTTACGGGCACCTTCCACTTGATGCTCGCCAGCCATTCCTCTAACTTGAAGGGCTGCTTCAGCGAATCGAATCATTCCAGATGCCCCTATTGGGTTGGAGGATAAAACACCTCCAGAGCAATTTATCGGTAAGTCACCACCATCTATATGTGTGGCTCCAGACTCTACTAATTTCCAGCCATCGCCTCTCTCGCAGAAACCAAGACTTTCCAACCACATCGGTTCGTACCAACTAAAAGGCACATATATTTCGGCGACGTCTATCTCTTCCCTTGGGTTTTTGATCCCTGCTTGGTTCCATAAATCTGAGGCGCATTCCCTACTTGCTTGAGGGTTTACCTCATCCCGTCCTGGAAAGTTGTTCGCCTCGCTTCTCATAGCTCCGGCATGTATCCAAGCTGGGTTGGTTGATTTTTTAGCCTCTTTTTCATTTACGATGATCATTGCTGCTGCCCCATCTGATGAGGGGCATGTTTCAGAATATCTAATTGGCTCCCAGAGCATCGGGGATTCAACTACTTGGTCAAAAGTTAAATCGGGTTGATGGAGATGTGCGTATGGATTAAGTAATGCGTGTTGGCGATCTTTGAAGGCAACCATGCATCCGATGAGTTCGGGTGCTTGAGTCTCTTCCATATACTGGCGAATAATGGGAGAAAAGTACCCTCCAGCTCCGGCATTTATTGAGACTTGGAAAGGCTGTTTGAGGCTTAGTGCCCACATTGCATTGGATTCGCTTTGCTTTTCCCAGGCAACAGTTAAGACTCGCTCGTGAACACCTGAATGCACGAGTGAGGCTGCAACAAGGGCTGTTGAACCTCCAACAGAACCTGCCGTGTGAACTCGAAGCATAGGTTTTCCGACAGCTCCAAGAGCTTCCCCTAGGAATATTTCAGGCATCATTACACCTTCGAAGAAATCAGGTGCTTTCCCCATTACGACTGCGTCTATATCTTCCCATTCCATTTCGGCGTCTTTGAGGGCGCGTTCGGCTGCTTCGCGAACAAGTCCGGGCATTGATACATCGCCGCGAGTCGCGG
>CAJWRY010000022.1 GCA_913046155.1 uncultured Candidatus Nemicrothrix sp.
GGAGAATCATTATTACATTCGCCCACTTTGATGCTTCATCAATACTCATTACGGTGAGGCCAGCTTCCTGGGCTTTGGTAACTGATCCCGATTCCGGGCGTAGCCCTACAATGACCTCTACACCTGATTCCTTTAGGTTTAAGGCGTGAGCATGGCCTTGTGATCCATAACCAAGTACGGCGACTCTTTTACTGTCAATTTGCGTTCTGTCCGCATCTGCTTCGTAATATATGTTTGCCACTTTTTCTCCTTTATTCCTTTACTTACTTTTTAGTTATTTATTGTGCGATTGTCGCAAGGGCCACTATTCCTGTTCTTTGCACTTCGACTATTCCATACTTTTCAAGAACTGTTTCAAATTCATTGATAACGTCGGGGGGACCAGATAGTGACACCATGATTTTTTTATCTCCGACACTCAGCACATTAGCGTCGAAAGACTCTATCTCACGCATGATGTTATCCTCGGAGCCTTCTGTTAGGTTCACGGTTGCCAAAATTAGTTCACGACTCACAGAGTCACTTGGAGAGAGTTCTTGAATTCTCACCACGTTGATTAATTTGTCTAGTTGTTTAACAATTTGTTCCATAGGTGCTGATTCTGCATCTACGACAATGGTGAGGCGGCTAAAAAGTTCGTTATCAGTAGGTGCTACTGCTAGTGATTGGATATTGAATCCTCGTCGTGCGAATAGACCTGAAACTCTAGCGAGCACCCCTGGCTTATTCTCAACACGGACGACAAGGGTGTGGAATTGTTCTGCCATGATCAATCATTTCCTTGTGAGGGATGAACGATCACGTCACTATTTGACTTGCCGGCAGGAACCATCGGGTAGACGTTTTCGCTTGCTTCGGTTCTGAAATCAATAACGACTGGCCGGTCATTGATTTCATTCGCTTGATCAATCGCAGGTTTTACTTCCTCGGGTGATTCAACTCGAATACCAACACATCCCATTGCTTCAGCGAGTTTCTTGTAGTCAGGCAAATCAGGTTGGAGGTGGACTTCGCTATAACGTTCATCATAAAAGAGTTCTTGCCACTGACGAACCATTCCTAAATAACCATTATTCAGTACTGCTATTTTCACTGGGAAATTTTCAAGTCTTGCAGTTACGAGCTCTTGATTTGTCATCTGAAAGCAACCATCACCATCTATCGCCCAAACCATTCGGTCAGGTTTTCCTGCTTTTGCTCCGATTGCAGCAGGAACTGCAAATCCCATTGTTCCTAAGCCGCCTGAGTTGATCCAGGTGTAAGGGTGATTGAACTTCCAGAATTGGCTGGCCCACATTTGATGTTGCCCTACTCCTGAGGCAACGATTGTATCATCGGGTGTATTATCACGTAATTGTTCAATGACATATTGAGGTTTGAGACCTTCCCCTTGTTGCCACTCGTCATACACTAACGGGAAGCGTTCTTTCCATCCGCTAATCTGGGACTTCCATGCTGATCGATCAGGATGATCTTTAGTTTCAGATAGCTGTTTCAATGCTTTAATAAGTTCTGTGATTGTTTGGCCTACATCACCCTGTATTGATACGTTAGCCGAGCGAACCTTATTGAACTCTGCTGGGTCTATGTCAGCATGAATGACTTTAGCATTTGGGGCAAACTCGTCGACTTTACCTGTAACTCTGTCATCAAAACGTGCTCCGAGCGTGATTAGTAGGTCTGATTCTTGTATTGCTGTCACCGCAGTGTAATTGCCGTGCATGCCGGGCATTCCTAATGCAAGGGGATGGTCATCTGGAAAGCCTCCCCTATTCATTAATGTCGTTACCACGTGGATGTCGAGCAACTCTGCGAGTTCTCGTAACTGTTCAGCAGCACGTGCTTTTAGTATCCCTCCACCACTGTAAATTACTGGTCGAGTTGATTGGAAAATTAGTTCTGCGGCTTCTAGCACTGAAGCAGGGTCTGGTTCCTGAATAGGGCTATACCCAGGAAGGTCGTGCTCGGAAGGTTCGTAGTCATCAAAGTGCGATACTGGATTATTGGCGTCCACGAGATCCTTTGGGATGTCGACAAGTACGGGCCCTGGTCTTCCTGTGGTCGCTATGTGGAAAGCATCATGAATTACTTGAGGTATCTCCGAGGCATCTGCTACCAGAAAGTTGTGTTTGGTAACCGCCATCGTGATTCCAGTGGTATCGCATTCCTGAAAGGCATCTGATCCAATGGCGCCGCTTGCAACTTGTCCGGTGATACAAACAAGCGGGACAGAGTCAAGCATTGCATCTGCTAGAGGTGTAACCATATTCGTTGCAGCCGGTCCACTTGTAACTATCGCAACACCTGGCAAACCTGTAGCATGAGCGTATCCTTCTGCCATGTGACCAGCACCTTGTTCATGACGTACAAGAACGTGACGAATTGATGAATCAAGAAGTGGGTCATATGCTGGCAGGATTGCGCCTCCAGGCAGACCAAAAACTATTTCTACTCCTTGAGCTTCAAGGCTTTTCATTAAGGCTTTTCCGCCATTAGTTTTCATACCGCTTCCTCAAAACGATTGATTACTGACCCCTTTACGGTATCCATTTGTTTGTCAGTACACGCATGAAATTGCCATATTCTATAAAAGTAATAATTCCTTGACTTTTATGTAGTTCGTTTGGTTTTCAGGGCATAGCCTCTCCTTGTGGGAGCAAAATGAAAGAAAAGGCTGACTTTAGAAGATTCTCAAGAGATTTACCTTCAGGCTTATTCTTGATTACGTTTGGAAGGTTCATTTCAAACGTGGCTTATCGACTGGTTTTTCCTTTCTTGCCAACAATATCCCGAGGGTTAGGAGTGACGACTGGGACATTGGGAACGGCACTTGCGATGCGTGATCTCGTCGAGATGTCGAGCCCGCTACTAGGAAAAATAATAGATAAGCGTGGCACAAATCAAGCAATGGTCGTAGGGGCTTTCGGACTTGGAATGGCTGCCGCACTTCAGGGAGCTAGTTCCGGGCTCATACTCTTTATCTTCGCATTAGTGTTGACAGCAATTTCTAAAAATTCATTTGATATAGGATCCAGTGCTTGGGCCGGTGCATCGGTTCCCTACGCTCAGAGATCTCGGGCTATAGGGATGATAGAAACAACGTGGGCTCTATCCTTTGTCATTGGAATGCCAATAGCTTCCGTTCTTATACGAGCAGGGACGTGGCGAACACCATTCATCGTGATTTCAATTCTTTGTGTGATTGTCGGAATTATCTTTAACCACCGTCTCCCTGCTAACCCACCTATAAGTTCCCTTGAAAACGGATCTCGTCTTAGCCTTACCGCAAAGAAAGTGATTTGCGCAATGATCGCCCTAGGGGCGGGCCACATGATGATGTTAGTAACCTTTGCTACCTTTCTTGAAGATGAGCATAATGTTTCGACTTCAGGCCTTGGTTTCGTAGCAGTGATCATTGGTTTGGCTGAATTAGTCGGCTCGGGCGGAGTTGCACTCATCGGTGACAAAATTGGGAAAGTGGTTGTGGTGAAATACGCACTTATGTTGTCATTACCGTTATCAATTATCCTTCCTCTAGGAAGTTCCTCTCTTTGGCTGGCTTTACTTCTTATCTCACTTTGGTTCATTTGTACAGAATCGGTAATCGTATCTATGCTTTCAACCTGCACTGAACTGGATAAATCTGCTCGGGGTGCAATGATGGGTTTCGTTTATGCTGGCTGGGCATTGGGGAGATTATTCGGAGCGATTTTTGGATCTAGAGTCTATGAGAGTTCAGGAATTGTGCCTGTAGCTTTAGTAATGACAGCTGTTTTGTCAATAGCGCTATTGGTTATATTCCAAGCATTTAAGGGTCAAACTGCAACTGAAAAGGTTTCAGAATGAGAGCGGTGTACCCGGGTTCGTTCAATCCCCCAACGATAGGACACATTGCCATTGTAAATTCTGCTATTGATCACTTTGGCATTAGTGAATTACATCTCGCTATTTCTACAGTTGCGTTAGGAAAGGAAAAACTGACTGTTCCTTCAGTTGCTGATCGGGTAGAAATTCTGAGGAGGTCATTAAATCAGATTCCAGAGACTAGTGTGCTGGAGACTCGGAAACAACTCATTGCTGATATTGCCGAAGGGTATGATTTGGTGATTCTCGGTGCAGACAAATGGGCGCAGTTGCATGATTTGTCCTTTTATAAAGACCAAGAGCATATGGCGCAATGTCTGCGGCGTTTACCGAAATTAGCGGTCGCTCCGAGAGATGGTATTGCAGTCCCTCAGGAGATTCTTTTAACGGTCCCCGAAGAAATCAACTCTATATCTTCGTCTCAGGTTAGACGTGGGAAATTTGAGTGGATGACAAAGGAGGCGTATGAAATCGGTAAAGATCGGGGATTTTGGGGTATTAGCTAGGGTTGCGCCTTAATTTGCAGTGTAGTTACATAAACTCTTTTCAGAGTTTGATAATTTAAGCATGTAAAGTCTGATAACCTGCCGTATCAGCAAAGGAAATAATAGACATGGGGGTCTGATGAATGAACAACCAGTACAGATGAACATCCACTCATCACGAATCACTCAGCCTAAGAGTCAAGGTGCCTCTCAAGCTATGCTTTTAGCAACTGGCCTTACTCAGTCGGACCTTGATCGACCTCAGGTCGGTATTGCTGCATGCTGGTATGAGGGCAATCCATGCAATATGCACCTTGATGACCTTGGTAGCCACGTTAAACAAGGCGTAGTTGGCTCTGGCCTTGTCGGTATGCGATTCAATACAATAGGTGTCTCTGATGGCATATCAATGGGAACCGACGGTATGTCATATTCTCTACAGAGTCGCGACCTGATCGCTGATTCGATAGAAACGGTTATGGCAGCCCAGTGGTACGACGGTCTTGTGACTCTGCCTGGCTGTGACAAAAATATGCCTGGTTGTATTATCGCTATGGGTCGTTTAGATCGACCGGCAATCATGGTCTACGGTGGCACGATTCGGGCTGGCTGTGGCACTATAGGTGGGGTTGAAGAGAAACTTGATGTTGTGTCTGCGTTTCAAAGTTACGGGCAATTCCTGGCAGGAACAATCACCGAGGAGGAACGACAAACCATTGTGTCATGCGCAATTCCTGGAGCTGGTGCATGTGGAGGAATGTACACTGCGAACACTATGGCCACAGCTATTGAAGCAATGGGGTTAAGCCTTCCGTACTCGTCATGCACCCCAGCTGAGGATCCAGCCAAAATTGAAGAATGCGTTACTGCTGGGGCATCGATGGAAATGCTCCTGTCTGAAGGTTTGACACCTCGCCGGATCGTAACTCGCGAATCCCTTGAGAATGCAATGGTTGTGACCATGGCGCTTGGTGGATCAACGAATGCTGTATTGCATATGATCGCAATGGCCCGCGCCTTCGAACTGGACCTAAACCTTGACGATTGGCTTGCGACAAGTTCACGTGTCCCGCTTCTTGCTGACCTTAAACCTTCAGGCCAGTACGTGATGGAAGACCTCCATGATGTTGGTGGCATTCCTGGTGTTATGCGTTACCTTCTTGATGAGGGAATGCTTGACGGTGACCAGATGACTGTTACCGGAAAGACATTAGGTGAAAACTTGTCGGAAGTGCCTCGTCTCCTTGAGGACCAAGATATTGTTTCCTCCCTGGATAGTGCAGTGAAGTCAAGAGGCCATATCTCAATCTTGCGCGGTAACCTTGCTCCTGGTGGGTCAGTTGGCAAGATCACAGGAAAACAAGGCCTATTGTTCACAGGACCGGCTAGAGTCTTTGACTCTGAGGAGGATATGATCTCTGGACTTGAGGAGGGTCGAATTCAATCAGGTGACGTAATTATCATTCGTTATGAGGGGCCCAAGGGAGGACCGGGGATGCCTGAGATGCTTACGCCTACTAGCGCCCTTGCGGGTGCGGGTTTCATTGACGATGTTGCATTAATCACAGACGGCCGTTTCTCAGGGGGAAGCCACGGCTTCATTGTTGGACACGTCGTGCCAGAGGCACAAGAAGGCGGCCCAATTGCTCTTGTTCATGACGGAGATGTCATCACAATTGATGATGAGAGCCATGAAATCACTTTGAAGGTATCAGATGAGGAACTCGCAGTGCGAGCCGAACAGTGGGTGGCACCGCCGTTCAAAGCTACATCAGGAACCTTGTGGAAATACATTCGCCTCGTAGAAGATGCATCAAATGGATGCGTCACCGATGGGTAGAAGTCATTCCCTAATTACTAAGTCAAACGAAGTTTTACTAATTTCCTCTGGCCACCGACTTCGGACTAATTGCGTCAGGCTGTTATGGACTCGTTAATCTGATCGAATAACGTTCGGACGATTAACGCGTAGGTATCTGAGATTGCTGGCTCTCTGTGTTCCTTTTGAGCTTCTAGTCTTGCTGGGTCTTGCGCTACAGCCATGAATGCAGCTTTGCTTGGAAATGCATTAAATCTTACTTGGTCCCATTCTCTGCCATCCCCGATAATTGTGCCTTCTACACCGAACCAACCAGAAACTTGAACACCATGTTGAATAGCGATATCACTAGCCTTGGACGTATATTCGTCCATTTTCTCCGGAGTTTCTCCGAAAGGAGCGCTATCTTTAAATTTAATTACATGCAAGACTACGATCGGCCCATCTTCCCCGCTAGGCGGATGTTCCACACTCTCCCAATTGGGTAAGGGATTTTGAGCACTTGGGGCATTCATTGGTAGACAACCCATAACTATGGTTTCTTTCATTCCTGCTTCTTTGTGTACATGCGCTTTTTGGAAGTCATTTCTTGCTTGCATTTCGATGAATGACTTTCTTGTCGGATATTTCACAACAGCTATTCGATCCCAGTCTCGATGATCGCCAAGAAGCTTATTTTCAACTACCCCGAAATAAACGATTTCTGCTCCTATTGCTTTAAGAGATTCACGAGGAGAATAAAGATCGTCGGCATCTTGTCCAGAAATGACTAGATCAGAGCCATTTTCGTACTGAGCAATATCATGATATTTCATGAGGTTAACCATCCAGACTGGACCATCTTCGTTAGCGGGTGTGGTCGCTAATCTTTCGGCATATTTAAAGTCTATTTTCCCATATTTTGGCATTTTGACGCTTCCTATTTTATTTTGATGCGATAAAGGTGTTAATTATTTGAGCAAGTTCGTTCGGTTTATCCTCCTGAAGAAAATGTCCTGCTCCTTCAATGATGATGTGTGGTTGACCTTGAGCCCCGGGCACGTCTCGTATGAACGCCTTTTCTCCTCCAGCCGACACAGGGTCACTGTCACTAAACGCAGTTAGAAAAGGTTTAGTAAATTCTTTAAGAACTTTCCAAGCCCTTTTGTTGTCCTGTGATGCAGGATTATCATTAGAAGTCGGAACAAGTGAAGGAAAGATTCTGGCTCCCGCTGTGTACTCATCGGATGGGAAAGGGGCATAGTATGCCTTTATTTCATCACTCTGGAGTTCGCGAACCGTAGCCGTATTTATAAGGTCACCAATTGGGAATTCTGGCGAAGTTTGTGAGTATTTTTGCCAGTCCATGAACGCTTTTGTAAGTTGACCTTCACCAGTTGGGAGTCCTGTGTTCCCAATTACAACACGCGAGAACCGTCCTTGGTCGGAACCGACTAAACGTAAACCAATTAATCCACCCCAATCTTGCCCAAAGAAAGTCACATTTTGCAGATTTAACTTCACAAAGAGCAATTCCTGCATCCAGAGGACATGACGAGCGTATGTATAATCCTCCATTCTCGTTGGTTTATCACTTTTTCCAAAGCCAACTAAATCTGGAACAATAACGCGATGACCAGCTTCTACAAGAATAGGAATCATGTGACGATAGAGATAACTCCACGAGGGTTCTCCATGAAGTAACAGCACAGGGTCAGCGTCTGCAGGCCCTTCATCAAGGAAATGAACTCGCAGAGTCCCACCCTCTTGATCATTTATCTCTAGATAATTACCTTCAAATTGATAATCTTTTAAATTTTCAAATTGAGAATCAGGTGTCCTAATAATCTCCATTGTTATCCCTCCGTTAATTGATTATTTGATAGTAACTTTCAGTAAGTCGTCACCGATTTCAACTTTTCCAGAAAATTTCTCAGCTGCTTTATCAAGCCATTGCTGGACTACTAATTCATGGAATTCATTCTCTTTAGGCGGAATAGCGGGAACATAATGAGTCAAAATCAATGTGTCCATTCCAGCCCTTTCGGCAGTATCTGCCGCCTCCTCCACAGACGAATGATAATTTAAAATGTCTTGAATTCTTTGGTTTGGAAGTTGTTCAACGATATCTTTCCGTATCGCTGTGTGAACTAATGCTTGTGCTCCGCTACACAGCTGGTCCAGATCAGCACATGGGATTGTATCTCCTGCAACAACTGCCGAATTTCCTTGGTAATCAAACCGAAAAGCAACTGTCGGGTCAACGGGCTTATGATCAGTAGGAGCTGCGGAGATACGTACTGCTGAAGACAAATCCAATGTTCCTCTGGTGATTTCAGTAACTTCAACCTGAGGAGGTTTATGCAGGTCATCGTGGTGAGCGATTCTATAGCCAATATCAAGTTCTAAGAAATGTAGGATTCTTGAGACAGTTTCCTTTGTGCCCTCAGGTCCGACAATACGCAGAACTTTTGGTTCATCTACGTTCAGAGCCCAAGAAGATGTGATTACGTCGTTAAGGTCTGTTATGTGATCGCTATGCAAGTGAGTTAGTAATACTGCATTCAACATAGTTGGCGTACATCCGGCAGCGGCGAGGCGCATAAGGACTCCTCGACCAGCATCAATCAGGTAGTTCTCGTCTCCCGCCTGAACCAATGTTGAGGGACCAGCCCTATGTGGATCCGGCATCGGAGAACCCGTGCCTAATAATGTAATGTCTATCATGATCTCTCCTATTGTCTTGCGTTTTCTGCACGCTGCTGCACTTCCGCTAGGTCGCGTGGTTCACGTGCAACGAGTTGTATCTCCAATTCATGTAATTTTCCGGTGAAAGAAAACAAATCGTCGTACAACTGTGAAACTGGGGATCCATGATCAAATCCGATGCTGGCGCTTCCTGAGGTGATCATACGCATATAGAACGGAATTTCGATCATTCCGCTTGGTTTGTCATTGATAAAAAGTTCAATCGTACCGTTTTTCCCTAACCGCCTGAACTCAGCTTTAAGTTCAACCTCACCGTTAGGAAGAGTTCTATCTGATTCAATGATCGAATGATCGTCAAAGGCATTGTAATCAATCACTAATCGGTTGTTGAGAACGAAGAAAGAGATACCTGAGTTTTCAGTTCCGTAAGCGAAAAGCACACCATTGTCATCTGATGCGCAACTTACTCGTGCCGTGATGTCAAAGCTTCGACCACTGATACTTGCAGCGGCCTGACCAGGTATGGGCGACATAGGAGGCTTATACACATACCTTCGGTCTGAAGGGTGTGGCGATTGATCACGAAACCGCTGACCAAAAAGTTCAAACATCCTGTCATCTAGAGGAAGGACACCGTGCTTGTCCGCTTCCTCCCACCATAGATGTTGAAGTTCTGTAAGTTTCGACTGATTTTTATCAGCTAAATTATCACATTCTGACCAATCCAATGACAGGTCATATAGTTCCCATGGTTCCTCTGCGTAGTCAGCCCCTTGAACATGTCGAGTTACGGCTTTCCAATTATCAGCAATAATTGCTCGGCTTCCTGCGTTTTCAAAATATTGAACTTGATTTTTCGATTTAGCCTCAGGCTCGTTTAGTAAATGAGCAAACGAATGACCTGTTACCGGTAATTGCTCAATTCCTTTAAACAAAGAAGGTGGAGTTATCCCAAGAAGATCAAAAATAGTCGGTGCAATATCTGCAACGTTGATAAATTGATTCCGCAGTTGGCCATTTTGCGATTTATCTATTCCCTCAGGCCAATGAATGACTAGCGGAACATGCACTCCACCCTCATGCGTATTTTGTTTATACCATTTAAAAGGGCTGTTACCTGCCTGCGCCCATCCCCAAGGATAATTGGTATGACTGTGCGGACCGCCAATGTCATCTATTCTTTGAATCGCTTCCTCTGGTGTTTCCAAAATTGCATTGAAAAATTTCATTTCGTGCATAACACCAAATGGCCCACCTTCTTGCGAAGCTCCATTATCTGAAAGCAGGATAAAGACTGTGTTATCTAACTGACCAAGCTCGCGTAACCCATCTACAATTCTCCCGATTTGATCATCTGTATGATCAAGAAAAGCGGCAAAAGCCTCTTGTAGCCTTGCTGCAAGTTCCTTTTGAACATCAGGCAAGTCTTCCCACGCTTCAACTCCTGGGTTTCGAGGTGCTAATTGCGTTCCTTCGGGAATAATTCCTAACTCGAGTTGATTCTGATACCACTGCTCACGAGTTATATCCCAGCCTTGATCAAACTTACCCCGGTACTTATCTAAATACTCTTGGGGTGCTTGGTGTGGTGCATGCGTTGCTCCAAAAGGTATGTAAGCAAAGAAAGGCCTATCTGGTCTGACTCCCTTTAGGTCACTTACCATGGAGAAGAAATTGTCTACAAGATCCTCCGAAAGGTGATAGCCATCTTCAGGTTTAGCTGGAGGGTTAACATGGTGGTTATCCTTCGTGAGACTTGGATTAAACTGATCTGTCTCTCCTTCAAGGAACCCGTAAAATCTGTCAAATCCTCTTCCGAGTGGCCATTGGTTAAAGGGTCCGGCTGCAGAACAATCCTCCATCGGCGCTAGATGCCACTTTCCAAGACAAAAGGTTGCATACCCCTTTGAATTCAATATTTCCGCTATCGTTGCGGCTTTATTAGTTATATGCCCCAGCATGTTTGGGAATCCAGTTTTAAAATTAGATACGGACCTCATTCCAACTGCATGCTGAGATCTTCCGGTTAGTAACGATGCCCTTGTAGGTGAACATAGAGGAGTGACGTGAAAGTTCGTAAATTGCAATCCACCTCCGGCTAGAGAATCAATATTTTTTGTGTCAATCGAAGAGCCGTAGCATCCCAACTGGGCGAAACCAGTGTCATCTAATAGAACCAGCACGATGTTTGGGGCGTCCTCACCTGGGTGTTCAGGGATTTCAAACCACGGTTCAGAATCCTCATGAGTCTTATTAATCGTTCCCTTAAAGCTGCTCTCTTGACCAACCAATTTAGACATTCGTTCTCCTATTCGCTATCTGGCAAAAGGCAGTCAATAGCGCTACTCCAGGCTCTGCGGGTTTGCACTATTGACCTATTTTGTGTTCGACGAAACTGCTCCCACGATTCAACAGATGTGAGAACTGAGATATTGATAACTATATCGTCACGATTTGCCGGGTTGAGTGTACGAAGTTCGAGATCAAAGTGCACCCGTATCTGGTCCGAAAGCATTAACCGTGCGGAGTCGAGCTGCTTTGCTGCAATCGGGCTGTGCTGTTGGTTCTTACGATTGAGCAGTTGGAGCGGGTGGAGTTTCTCATGAAGTAAAACTCGCGCTTCAGTGAAAGCTGTGATCCGCTGTTTGCGATCTCCAGCCCCTATCTTAGGAATGGAGACTAGATCGGGGAAACGTTCCGAAATGCGAATGATCGCGTCGTTTCGGAGTTCATCAAGTGTTTCAAAATATCGATACATTGACGCTATTGAAACGCCTGCGCGTTTCGCCACCGCATCTGGGCCAGGAGCGTCTCCATGCTCCAGCACTAAATCAATGAACGCATCAACTGCTGATACGCGCCGCTCGTGTCGCTTGATGGTGTGCCCGTTAGCTAATGATGCAATCTGGATACTATTAGTCATCGCACTCTAGTCCTGAACTGAGCTTTCTTGGTAGCGCAGTTTCCATCAACATTCATGATAGTGATACTATCACTATCAAATTTACCCAACAAATACCTTATAGAAGCTGCACGCGTTCAAGCACTTTTGCGAAATCCTATTCTCATGCTGAATAAGTCAACTATGGGAAAAGGTCATCTAAAGAACAAATACAAATTTGGCTCTCAGAGCCAGGATGATTTGTATGGAAAGCTTCCGAAATTTTTTTTAGTTCGTCACTGCATACTCCGGGCATGAGAATGTCGATGGATGATTGGCTGCGAATGTAGACATAGTCCGACGCAAATGAGCCAAGAATATCGTTTTCGTTAACCCCCTTCTTCTTGCCGTCCTCAAGGCTAATCCGAAGGCCATTAATCTCTTGAATTTTGCTTGCGTTCAACCGATACCCAACGAACTCCAGCAACGAACTCATAGAGTCTCTAATTAGATTTACTTTTGAGTCTGGAATTGACTCCCAACGCACAGGAATCTCCAAAATTGAGAAATTATGTCGATATGCAAGATCGAGGATCTCTGCGTCTTGCGCAAACCCTTTAACATGTGAGGCTGAAAATAGTATTTTGGCAACTGGGCTTCTGTAGACCTTAAAACCGCATTGGGTATCTGCAATTTTATGTTTAGTTAGCATCCGTAGAAGTAACGAGAATCCTAAAGTTACGAACTTTCGCGAGCTGGTGATTCCTTGGGTTTGCGAACCTTCAATTGATCGAGATCCAACAACAATGTCATGCTCGTCAAGCCCCTTCATTGCAGGTTCGATAGCAGAAAGGTCAGTGGCCATATCTGCATCCATCGTGATTATTATTGGAGCATTTGCAGCCGCTACTCCTACTCGTAATGCACTTCCCTTGCCAGTGTTTTGAGGTTTCGTTATTACTTTCCCCATCGGGAAGAAATCTTCAATAAATTGCCGACAGATTGTACTTGTTGAATCAGTACTTCCATCATCAACGACTATTACTTCAATGCGTTGGGGGTCGACAGATATTGAACGCAGTGCGTCTAATAGAGAGGGGATTCTTTTCTCTTCATTAAATGCTGGCAGAATAATAGAGATTACTGCGTTACTTCTATAAACGTAGTTATTTCCACTCACGACTGATTTTCAGGCGGTGGAGGCGGAATCTCAATAGCTGTGATGATTACGCCATTAAATATTGCGTATCGACCTTTCATTTCTGCGATCGGGCCATTCTTTTGAATGTGGGCTGTAAAGGAGTTTCTTTCTTCATGGAAATTGATGAATACTTCTTTGAAACCCAACCATTTGTTGGTAATGGGATACCAGGCTTTATATGTTGCTTCTTTTGCGGAGAAGAGAACTTTCCCGGGATGTTGAATTAGTCCGCTAGCTGCAGCTTTAACCCATTCTTGTTCGCTTTCAATACTTATTCTCCTCAACACTCTTGAAGATAAAGGTTCGTCTATTTCTGCGTCTAAACCTAGAGAGTGAACATCTGATTGTTTAGCGACTGCTGCAGCAGCGTACCCACGCGAATGCGTGATGGATCCCACTACACCAGAAGGCCAGATCGGCTCTCCTTTATTTCCGATCGGAATATGCACAGGAGGTATATTTGCCAAAGCCATTGATTGATGCGCGCAAAAGCGTCCTGCGATGTATTCGTTCTTTCGGTTTTGTGAAACGTTCTCTAGGTAAGTACGTTCGTTCAACGAGAGAAATGATGAATCAATCATTGAGTCACGAGTGTCCGTGACGGCTACCGACCTCGAAAATAAATCTTTCAAAACGTCTCTCATGCCTTTGGACCGTATCTCACAAATCTATTGTTGACACATCTGCAGTAGCGGTGCTTATTTACTCGTTGCTCGCTCGTTTAGAATTTGGTTTATGATTTTCCCATCTGCTTGGCCAGATGTTGATTTCATTACCTGGCCAACAAAAAATCCCTGCACCTTGGTATCACCTGAACAGAAACGTTCCCATTCGTCGGAATGTTCATTGATGAGTTGATCTACAAGCTTTTCTAAATCGTTTAACCCGACTGCCTCAAACCCTAACTCGGTTGCTAAGTTTGCCGGCATACCTCCCCTTTGAACTAACTCCCCCAGCACTTTCTTTGCTTGTGTACTGGTAATTTCTGACTTGTTCTCCATTTGGACCAATTGTGCGAGAGCTTCTGGTGTTAACGCTCCTAGACCAGAAGATAAGTTGTTTACCAAATGCTTAACTACTTTTTCTGGTTCACCTTCCCCTTTAATAGCATCCAGAGCAAAGGCATCATGGTCACGTTCAACAAGCAAAGTCATGTCACTCGATTTAATTCCATTTAGGTCTGCCAGTTTTCCCCTGCGCTCAGATGGCAATTCGGGCATTTCTTGATCAATTTTCGCAATTGTTTCCTTACTAGGATTTAGGGGCACTAAGTCCGGTTCAGTGAAATAACGGTAATCTTCAGCATCTTCCTTTGATCGGCCGGAACGAGTTCTTCCTGCATCTTCATCCCAATGACGGGTCTCCTGTTTTGGAGATTCACCATTCTCATACAGGCTGATGTGACGATTCGCTTCATATTCAATTGCTCGGCCTAGCGATTTAAGTGAGTTAACATTTTTTATTTCACATCGCGTTCGTAGGTTATCCTCGCCGTTTTCACGAACGGAAACGTTTGCATCTACACGTATCGAGCCTTCTTCCATTTTCGCGTCAGATATTCCTAGTGCCAAGATGATGTTACGTAGTTCAGAAACATATGCTTTGGCCTGTTCGATAGTTCGTATTTCGGGCTCACTTACAATTTCAATCAGTGGAATACCAGCACGGTTGTAATCTACTAATGAATAGTCGGACCCAGAGATTCTCCCACTGGTTCCAATATGGGTAGTTTTCCCTGTGTCCTCTTCAATATGTGCCCGTTCAATTCCTATTGCTTCACCAGTTGGAAGCTCAAGGTAGCCGTTAAGGTTCGTCGGCATGTCATATTGGCTAATTTGATAATCTTTCGGCATATCGGGGTAAAAGTAGTTCTTTCGAGCGAACACTGAACGATTTACGGAGCAACGTAATGCTCTCCCTAATTGCATAGCGTAATAAACTGCTGTTTCGTTGACTACTGGCAATGAGCCAGGCAAACCTAAGCAAACTGGGCAAACATTTGTATTTGGTTCACTTCCGAACTGGTTGAGGCACCCACAAAAGAGTTTTGTCTTCGTTGCAAGCTCGACATGCACTTCTAACCCGACTATGAGTTCCCAATTGTCTTTAAAAATTTCTTGATTCATTGTGATGCCTTTTCCAAGGTATGCGCTACTTGGTACATCACTGATTCCTTCATTGGAGGTGCAAGTATTTGGACACCTATAGGCATACCATCCTTTCCTGAACCAAACGGGATAGACATGGCTGGATGGCCGACAAGATTAGAGGGAATCGTGCACACATCGTTTACATACATTGTCATTGGGTCATCAACTTTCGCCCCTAATTTAAACGCAGTACAGGGAGAAGTAGGAGAGAGAAGCACGTCATAGTCTTTATATAGCTCTGCAAAATTCTCCGCTAAGAGTCTCCGTACCTTGAGTGCTTTCCCATAGTACGCGTCATAGTACCCAGCTGATAAGGCATAAGTTCCCAGCATTATCCTTCGTTTGACTTCGTCCCCAAACCCTTCCGTTCTGGTATTTACATTCATTTCTTGTAGGTTGGCGCCATCAACTCGCAATCCGTAGCGGACTCCGTCGTAACGACTGAGATTGCTTGATGCTTCAGCTGGTGCGATGAGATAATATGCCGATAGGCAATACAAAGCAGCTGGAAGTGAAACTTCTTCAACTTGGGCTCCCGCATTGGAAAGAGTTGAAACAGCTATATTTGTTTGGTCGATAACTTCCTGGGTGATGCCATCAATGCCTCCCATTAGTTCGCTAATGATACCTACTTTAAGTTTCTTGACGCCTTGATCAATTTCATTCACGAAGGAGTTGGGGGCTTGTTTGATACTTGTTGAATCTAGCGGGTCATAACCTCCGATGACTTCATGAACGATTGCCGCATCTTTAACAGATGTGGCGAAGGGGCCTACTTGATCCAATGAGCTTGCAAAAGCAAGGAGTCCGTATCGTGAGACTCCTCCGTATGTTGGTTTGACTCCAACTACTCCACAAAGGGCTGCTGGTTGTCGAATTGAACCTCCTGTGTCAGAACCTATAGCAATAGGGGCAA
>CAJWRY010000023.1 GCA_913046155.1 uncultured Candidatus Nemicrothrix sp.
TTAGATAGCGACGTTGGACGGGAAGCTTTGGAGGCTAGAAGATAATGATTCGACTCCTACTCGCCGTGACGATATCCACATCAATATCCCTTCTTGGGACTAAGTACTTAATAAAGTGGCTTTCCTCAAAGGGAATAGGTCAACCCATACGCAAAGATGGACCAGGTGGGCACCAAACGAAAGCAGGGACACCAACCATGGGTGGCATAGCAGTTGTATTAGGGGCTTTCGTTGCTTATATAATTTCAGATTTATACAACGGAATTTATACACGTTCGGGACTCTTCGTGATGCTAGCGATTCTTGGAGCGGGATTCGTTGGTTTCCTCGATGACTGGATAAAGATCCGTAACGCAAGAAATCTAGGTCTGAACAAAAAAATGAAAATTATAGGCCTTTTGACCGTAGCATTCGGATTCGCGATTCTTATGGCTCTGTTTACTGAAGTTCATACAGAAGTATCATTTACTCGTTGGGATTCCATATCTTTTGATTTAGGACCAATTGGTTGGGTCTTTTGGGCAGCGTTCATCATCCTTGCAATGAGTAATGCTGTAAACCTAACAGATGGGCTTGATGGTTTGGCCGCTGGCTCATCTACTCTGTGTTTCAGCGCATTTACAGTCATCTCATTCTGGGCATTTCGGCATCCTGAGATCTATCAGCTTGATCATGCTTTAGATTTAGCAGTTGTTGCTGTCTCGATGCTTGGAGCCTGTGTTGGTTTCTTATGGTGGAATGCTGCGCCTGCAAAAATATTTATGGGGGATACTGGCTCACTAGCCATTGGAACTGGATTAGGCTGCTTGGGGCTGGCAACTAACACTCAACTATTACTTCCAATCATTTGCGGAATCTTTGTACTAGAGACAATCTCTGTAGTTGTTCAAATCGTTGGCTATAGATGGATGAATCAAAGACGAATTTTTCGTATGGCTCCCTTTCATCACCACTTTGAACTTCAAGGGTGGCCGGAAACAACAGTGATAGTTAGGTTTTGGATAATCAGTGGATTTTTCGTAGCTATCGCTCTAGGTATCTTCTATGCAGACTTCGTTGAAGTGTCAGATTTTAGAGAAGTGTTTACTCCATGAGTGGGACAACTATTGAAACTGGATCACAGATTGGTATTTATGGCCTTGGCCAGACCGGGCAATCTATTGCGAAGTTTTTAAACAGAAAGGGGTTTTCTATCCACCTATTTGATGATTCCCCAACAGAAGAGGCATTGGCAATGGCTAAGAAATTCCGAAGCGAAATTTACTCTTGCAGTGATGATACTGATTGCGAAGAGTACTTGAAGAGCTTGCAAGCAATTTTCCCAACGCCAGGTTTACCGGATGACCATATTGCACTCAAATTTGCTCAAGATAATGATCTGTTAATTCACGGAGAATTTGATTTAGCCCAAATGTATGATGAACGCTCGTGTATTGCTGTGACAGGAACAAACGGGAAGACGACTGTCACGATGATGATAAACCAAATGCTAAATTCAAGCGGAATAAAAACGAAGGCGGTAGGAAACACCGATACCCCATTAGTTGATGCAATTCAGGATGAATCTCTAGCGAAATTTGTAGTGGAGGCATCCTCCTTTAGGTTAGGACAGTCTCAGAATTTCGCACCAGACATTGGAGTTTGGTTAAATTTCTCTCCCGACCATCTTGATGTGCACAAAGATCTTGAAAGCTATGAATTGGCAAAAGCGCAAATTTGGGGAAACCTATCAGGCGATCAAGTAGCCATTGCTAACGAGGACGATGCAATAGTGATGAGCCATAGGCCTTTTGAGGGAATATTTCGAACATTTGGACTCGATAAAGGTAATAGCAAAGTCTCGAATAACTGCTTGTTTGTTGAGGGGCGCAAATTAATGAAAGTAGAGGAACTTCCTAGAAGTGCTCCACACGATATTTCTAACGCTCTAGCAGCAGCATTAGCCGCAACGCATGCAGGGGCTGATGATCAAGCAATTACTGAAACGCTAAGACACTTTTCCTACCTTCCGCATCGAATTGAAATGATTAGTGACCACAAAGGAGTCCGATGGTACGACGATAGTAAATCAACTACACCGCATTCAGTTACTGCTGCTTTGGAAAGTTTTGACAACGTAATACTTATCATGGGCGGACGCAACAAGGGATTAGACCTAACTGTAATCGCGCCCATGTTGAATCGCGTAAAGCATCTAATCGCAATAGGGGAAGCATCTAAAGAAATTGAATTGGCTTTTGAAAAAAAAGTTAACGTATCTTTGGCTGAATCTATGCAAGATGCTGTAGAAATAGCTCATACTCAAAGTTACTCAGGCGATGTAGTTCTTCTATCTCCGGGTTGTGCATCATTTGATTCGTACAAAAGTTATAAAGAACGGGGTCTTGATTTCGCTATGAAGGTGAACAATCTCCTTAAAGAGGGAAAAAATGTCAATAATTGATCAACCAAACACGAATTCCTTCTCGCAAAGCATTAAAAACGTTTTGTTTGCAACGTTGAAATCATCAGAAAAGGGAAACAGGCCATCTAAAAATACGTGGACTCCAACCCAACGAAATCTGATTTATATAGTGCTCGTCTTAAACATATTCGGTATCGCTATGATCCTTTCAGCAGGTTCCGTTGTTGCAAGTCAGGAAGGCATAGGGGAATTCTCATATGCTATGAGACAATCAATATGGTTTATCCTAGGTTTGGGGGCGCTTTACTGTGCCTCAAAGTTCGATTATAGAAATCTCAAACTTCTTGCACGGCCTTTACTATATGGAACTTATTTCTTGATGTTTTTGCTTTACACCCCTTTAGGTGTTCAAGGAGGTGGCGCAACACGTTGGATTGCTATTTCTGGCATATCATTTCAGCCATCCGAAATCTTGAAGATCGCAACTGTGATTCTTACTGCGCAGGTTATTTCAGATTATCAAAAGGACCTACGAAACAAACGCGCTTATGGTGAACCATTCTTTGCGCTATTTCCCGCGATGGTAATGTTATTTAGTCAACCAGATTACGGGACAATGTGTCTTATATTTTTCCTTCTCGGTTCAATTCTTTACCTTGGCGGAATCCCGCTGGATAGACTCTTCAAGTTTGGTTTAATTCTGACCCCCCTACTGCTTCTCGGTGCTATTGCTGCGCCGTATAGGAGGAAACGGTTACTAGCGGTGCTAAATCCAGAGGGTGATGCGCTCAATTCAGGATGGCAGACGCTCCAATCGCTGACGGGAATAAGTAACGGTGGGCTGTTGGGCGTAGGTCCCGGTTCTAGTAAGTCTAAATGGTGGACTCCAGAGACACACACGGATTTTATATTTACTGTAATTGCAGAAGAGATGGGTCTGTTTGGATCCCTTATCGTGTTATCACTTTTCGTGGGTTTGGTTCTTTTCGGGGTTCAGATAGCGAAGCAGTCTCGCGACAAATTCGGCTATCTAATAGCGATGGGTATAACAAGTTGGTTTGCTGTTCAAGCATTAGTCAATATCGGAGTAACAATTGGACAAATGCCCAATACAGGGTTGCCACTCCCATTCATATCGTATGGTGGTAGCTCACTTGTGGTAGGCATGGCGGCAATTGGGATAATGATTAATATAGGGCAGCCGAGGAAAAGATGAGCGAGTCCTTTGCAGTAATCGCTGGCGGCGGAACTGCCGGACATTTATATCCTGGTTTAGCAGTCGCAGAAGCTCTTGTTTCTTTAGGCAAGGAAAGAACTGAGATTCATTTCTTTACCAGCGATAGGGACATTGATAACAGGCTACTAACAGCTGCTAATTTCCAATTCACTCCATTGAAAGGAAATGGGTTGGCGCGCAGGAATATTTTATCCTCGATTAAAGCAGTAATTCCCTTGATCAAATCAACTGTTTTCGCTTACCGATATGTCAGAGAGTCTAAACCTAAAGTCATACTATCTTTAGGTGGTTTTGCAGCAGTACCTGGATCAGTTGCAGGGCTATTAACTGGAACACCCGTTGTGCTCCATGAACAGAACTCTGTGCCTGGTAGTGCTAACAAACTAATAAGTAAATGGGTGAAGAAATCAGCTGTTTCATACCAGAATACTGAGCTATCTCGAAGCGTCTATACGGGTAATCCAGTGCGGAAAGAAGTCACTGATCTGAACTCAAACGATCAGTCTCTGCATCGAAGCCAACTCAGAATTCCAAAAGAAAATAAATTAGTAGTTATTACAGGTGGCTCTTTAGGTTCTTTGAAGATAAATAAGTCAATAGTGAAAGCTTTGCCTGATTTAGAAGAGGTCCCAAATCTTACGATTTACCACATAATCGGAAGCAGGGACTGGAAAGAGATGGGTTACCTGAGTAGCGAGATGAAGATCGATTACAGAGCTGTTGAGTATGAGGAACAAATGCCAATAGTGCTTAATTCGGCTGACCTAATTGTTTCTCGTGCTGGAGGTTCAATCACTGCCGAAATCAATTTGTTGGGGCTCCCCTCTATTCTTATACCTTTGCCCAGTGCACCCGGTGACCATCAAACCAAAAACGCTGAATCATTAGCGGTGGATGGTAGAGCAGTGATTATCCCAGATGAGAACTGTACGGGTGACCGAATCGCCGCAGAGATCAAGAGTATTGTTCTAAATGAGGAGCGCTTGATGAAAATGGCAAAAGTAAGACAACCTAAATCGGAAAAGAATGCCGCTGAAAAGATCGCTACATTACTGATTGAGGTTGCCAAGTGACAGAGTCAGAGCAACGTCTTATTGTAGATTTGGATACTCCGGCCAGCATTCACATCGTTGGAATTGGTGGAGCCGGGATGAGGTCTATTGCAAATGTTCTGGCCGATATGGGTCATGATGTTTCAGGAAGCGACCTTAAATATTCCCCTGGGCTTGATCAGTTGAAGAGCAAGGGAATAAATGTCACAATCGGGCACTCCAAGTCAAACTTTGCAAATCCGAAAATTTTGACTAAATCTACAGCTATTCCTGAAGGAAACCCAGAGGTTGCTGCCGCTTTAGCAACAGGTACTCCAGTATTGACTCGTGCGCAGATAATGGCTGCGATAACAGCGAAGAAGAACTCTATAGTGGTCGCTGGTACGCACGGTAAAACGACTACCTCATCAATTCTATCCGTGCTGTTATCTGCTGCAGATACTAAACCTTCGTTTCTCATCGGCGGCGACTTAAATGAGATAGGTTGCGGTGCTCTCTGGAATAAGACTTCGGATCTTCTTGTCGTCGAAGGTGATGAATCAGACGGTTCTTTCTTAGAGTTAGATTCAGATATTTCAATAATCACAAGTGTTGAATCAGATCACTTGGCCTATTACAAAGATGATTCGAAGCTCAAGGATGCTTTCAGGGAATTCGCAACAAAAACTAGAGGGATAGTTTATTTATACGGAGATTCACCTGAAACTCAATATCTGAAAGATCTTCCGAATATCCGAACCTATGGGAAAGCACTGAACAGTACTTACCAAATCAGGAACTACATAGGAAAGCGATTTTCGTCTTCCTTTGAAATCGTGTGCGAAGGGGAAGTTATTGGGACTTTTGATTTAGCTAGTCCCGGTTTCCACAATGCTTTAAATGCCACAGTGGCAGTGGCTGTTGCAGTTGATTTGGGGCTCAGTATAGAGAAGATCAAAAAGGGAATCTCACAGTTCGCTGGAGTAGCCCGAAGGTTTCAATACAGAGGTGAAATAAATGGGGTTTCCTTTATTGATGACTATGCGCATCTCCCGACTGAAGTGGAATCTGCTTTGGAAGCAGCGAAAGAGGGTGAATGGAACAGGGTTATCGCAGTATTTCAACCACATCGCTTTACTAGAACAAATGATTTAGCCCCTGCTTTTTCAAATTGCTTTCAAGATGCCGACGAAATCATTATTACTGGCATATATTCTGCAGGGGAGAAGGCAATACCAGGAGTTACAGGGAAACTAGTTGCGGATGCGGTGGCGTCAACAACAACTGTGAAGAACGTTCGTTATTGTGAGCATCGTGAAGACCTGATTATCCTTCTGCAGGAATTGCTTGACGAAGGGGACCTTTGTCTGACTTTGGGAGCAGGGGACCTTACGAATATCCCAGACCAGCTACTGGGAGCGTTAGAAGATGGATGATAAATGGACAGAGATTTCTCAGCTGATAAATCGGAAATTTCGTCGCGAAGCGACTAGCTGTGACTACGAAGTAGGTTTGCTGACAACTTATAGGACTATCGGTAGATGTTCTTTGTTTCTTAAAGCGGAAAACAAGAAAGAGCTAAACCATGCTTTAGATATCTGTAGGCAAAAGGATATAGAGGTAGCAGTTATAGGCAACGGTTCCAATCTCTTAATTTCAGACGATGGCTTTGAAGGATTGATAATCAAACTAGGTTCTGAATTTGAAGAAGTTAACATTATTGAAGGGCATGCGTATGTTGGCGGGGCTGCGAAACTTCCTGTAGTAGCAAGATCAACATCTTCAAAGGGTCTTACTGGTTTTGAATGGGCTGTTGGAGTTCCGGGAACTATAGGAGGCGCTGTCAAGATGAATGCAGGCGGTCATGGTTCCGACATGGAAGCAAGTATTGAGTCAGTTGATGTGCTTGATACGAAAACCAGCCTAACGAAGACGTTATATCCGAATGAGCTTCTATTCGGATACCGACAATCCTCAATATCTAGAAACCAGCTAGTTACTAATGCAGTGCTAAAACTTTCAGAAGGGAATCCTGAAGAATCCTCCGAAGCAATCAAAGAAATCGTACGTTGGAGATTAGCGAACCAACCAGGTGGGCAGAACGCTGGATCAGTATTTACAAATCCAAAGGACAAATCAGCTGGAAGACTTATCGAAGATTCTGGGTGCAAAGGAATGAGGGTAGGGAGCGCAGAAGTCTCAACCAAGCATGCGAACTTTATTCAGGTTGACGTCGGTGGTAAAGCCCAAGATATTAGAGATTTGATGGAGCTTGTTTCAGAGTCCGTATATTCAAAATTTGGAATTCTTCTGACTGCAGAAACTGAAATGATTGGTTTTGGTTAATGACAGATATTGATCCTCGAATACAAGAACGACGTATTGAAATAATAAGAGCTAAGGGAAAGAAGAGATTGCGAATACTACTAATGCTGGTTCTGTTAATACTTATTTCATTAGCAGCAGTATTGATATCTAAAAGTTCCCTCCTTGATGTGAATGAAGTAGTTGTTATAGGTGTCGACAGTGAATTAGAGGAGCTGATAGTAGCTGTCGCAAATATCCCAGAGTCTAAACCTTTACTTGAGGTTGATACTGGAGCTATCTCAGCGCGGATTAAAAAAATACCAATTGTTAAAAGTGCAAAAGTTAGTCGATCGTTCGGGGGTAAAGTGACTGTGTCAGTGACGCTGCGCAAACCTTCTGTCCTCCTTTCAAACTCAGGTCAATGGTTCCTAATTGACTTGGACGGAAGGGTGCTTGAGCGGGTACCAGAATTACCCTCCAGTCTGGACTACCCGATAGTCGAAGGGGATTTCAATGATTTGAAGGTGGGGGAATGGGTCCCTGAACAGGCATTATTCGCAATTGAGTTAGCTGCAAACCTTCCGCCGGTTCTGTTAGCGGATGTCTCGTTTGTGTCACCCGGTGACGAAATTGAGTTGATGCTCTTTGGCGAAGGAAAGATACTATTCGGAGACAGTGAAGAGCTTGAATCAAAAATACTCGCTGCATCAACTATTCTTGATCAAGTTGATTTAACCGAGTTGATCCATATTGACGTTCGAACCCCTGACAAGCCAGTGTTGTGTCGTTCATTCGAATGCTCGTACGATTCTAAATAACGCATAAGCGAAGATTAAATCGGTTCACGAACAGTTAATCTGTATCAAAGAAGAAAAGTCTCTAAAGGAGTGTGATATGGAAAGTCCACATAATTATCTAGCCGTAATAAAGGTTGTTGGTGTAGGTGGCGGTGGTGTCAATGCTGTCAACAGAATGATTGATGCTGGACTGCGCGGTGCGGAGTTCTTGGCAATTAACACAGATGCACAGGCACTTCTTCTCTCTGATGCAGAGGTAAAGATTGACATTGGTCGAGAATTGACTCGAGGTCTTGGCGCAGGTTCTGACCCTGAAATTGGTCGACAAGCTGCTGAAGACCATAGACCAGAAATTGAACAGGCCTTATCTGGAGCTGACATGGTATTTATCACAGCAGGTGAAGGTGGGGGTACCGGTACTGGCGCCGCTCCTATTGTCGCAGACGTTGCGAAAGGATTAGGCGCCTTGACAATTGGTGTAGTGACAAGGCCATTCGGATTTGAAGGCCGAAGACGAGCAGTTCAAGCAGACCAAGGTATAACCCGGCTTAGGGAAAAAGTTGACACGCAGATCGTGATCCCCAACGATCGGCTGCTTTCTGTTGCAGATGAACAAACGACTGTAGTTGAAGCTTTTGCAAAGGCAGATGAAGTCTTATTAGACGGCGTGCGAGGGATCACAGAACTTATCACGACACCAGGATTGATCAATACTGACTTTGCCGACGTAAAAATGATTATGAATGATGCTGGCTCTGCTCTAATGGGAACAGGTGAAGGTAATGGAGAACAACGAGCAACAAGCGCTGCTAGAAAAGCAGTTTCTAGTCCTCTTCTTGAATCACCAATCGATGGGGCAAGAGGAATTTTACTATCCATAACTGGTTCAAGTAATTTGACGCTGAACGAGGTAAACGAGGCAGCAGAGCTAGTGCTGGGCGTAGCGCACCCAGACGCAAACATAATCTTCGGAACAGTTGTAGATGAATCAATGGGCGATACTGTGAGAGTCACAGTTATCGCTGCAGGTTTCGATCGTTGGGATAGCGCTTCACGACCACAGGCTTCTGTTTTGGGAAGCGACATACCGAATGTTTTTGGTGAAGACGAAGCACTACAGGAAGAAGTACACGGAGACCTAGATGTCCCGGACTTTTTGCAGGACTAATAAACTTCCCACGCACTATGAAACCAAAACATAGTTGGTCAAAAACACTTGATTGTGGAATGACCGCTAAGGTTCTATCTACCGATTCCTACGATGGGAACTTATCAGTATCGCAACCTGAAGACCAACTGCATCAAACACAACGAAGAATAATTGATGCCCCTTGGTCGTACCTTAAACAGGTGCACGGGGGAGAGGTATTTAGAATTGAAAACACTGGCGACCATCAAGGCGAAGAAGGTGATGGGATGGTCTCCAATGCGAGTGGTATTCCGATGGCTATCCAAGTTGCGGATTGTGCACCAATTGCCCTCATCTGCGAGGCGCCTGTTATAGGAATAGTACATGCTGGCTGGCGAGGTCTCCTTGCAGGCATAATCCAAAATGCATGCACTGAAATGCGCAAGTTGGGAGGTCGCCCAACGATAGCTGTAGTTGGTCCTTGCATATATCCTAAACATTATGAATTCGGTTCAGTTGAACTCAAACACATGACGAGAGAATTTGGTCCAACAGTGGAATCAGAAACCAAAGAAGGAACCCCTGCGTTAGATATCCCCGAGACAGCAAAAATAGCTCTTCTTAGAAGCGGCATATTAGACACGCAGTTTATAGGTGAGTGCACAGCATCGTCAGGAAAGTACTGGTCACACCGTGTCGGGGGGAATATAGAAAGACAAGCAATGGTCGCATGGCTGGAAGAGGCATCGTGACAAGCGAGACCTACTCTGAAGAAATCAAAGAAAGACTTCAGGAAATAAATAAGATTATTGATGCAAAGGCACAAAACCCAGTAACCCTGATAGGTGTTACCAAAGGATTTACTCATGAGGAAGTCAACATAGCCAGCGAGCTAGGAATCAAGAACTTCGGAGAAAATTATGCTCAGGAATTACTTACGAAAAACCCGTTAGTAGATCCCGAAATTAGCTGGCACTACATCGGTCAACTTCAAAGCAATAAGATAAGAAAAATATCTCATCTTGTTGATGTCTGGCATTCAGTAACGTCGTTAAAACTTGCCAGAGAAATACATAAGCGTAATGACCAAGCACAAATCCTATTACAAGTTTCTCTGATGGGGCCTTCGAACTCAAAGGGTTTCGAAGTTGAGCAGTTGCCCCAGCTTATCTCTGAGTTGCGGGATATGAATATAGATATTTCTGGGCTGATGACGATGGGTGTACCGGGCGACATGGTAGCGACTCGGGTTGTTTTTAAAGAATTGCGCAAGTTGGCAGATACGTTTGAGCTTCCTGAATGCTCAATGGGGATGAGCGATGATTTTGAAATAGCCTTAGAGAGTGGTGCTTCTATGATCAGGGTTGGATCGGCAATATTCGGGAATAGAAGACCTGATTGATGAAACTATAAATATGGTGTTAAATTGAAGAAGAGCCTGGAGGGCTTAATGACAACATTTTTCAAAAAAGCAATGCTTTATCTAGGACTAGGGTCTGATGAAGATTTTCTTGGTATGGACCCGCAGGTACCAAACGAACGAGCTGCTGAAGGCGGCGTTATCGTCAAACCGACTACTGATAGTAATAGTAATGTCAAACCTATTAGTGGAGAGACAGGTGGTGTAAAGCTAGGAAGAGAAGCTGTGACTGTCACTACAGCAAAGCCTCGGAAATTTGTTAAACCACATATTGTGACACCCATTCGCTTTGCTGAAGTGAAAGAAATCTCAGAAGCAGCCCGAAGGAGTCAACCAGTAATTGTAAACCTGCAGCAAGCAGAGCATGATGTTGCGGTAAGAATCATTGACTTCTGCTCAGGGCTGAAGATGGGAATTGATGGAGCATTTGAAAAAGCAGGGTCTGACGTATTCTTATTAACTCCCAAAGACGTAGAAGTCTCAGAGGATGAGAAGAGGAAATTAGCGGCAAGCGCAAGCGGGTCACTTTAAAATATCCCTACTGTCGGCTCTTAAAAAGAGTATTATTTACGTATGGCTGCTACTGAATCAAAGACATACCCAATCACCTCTGAGCAATTAAAATCAATAAAATTTACTAACATCAAACGGGGCGGATATGACCCTGAAGAAGTTGATCTTTTTATTCATCAACTGGCAACAATTGTGAATAGCGCTCCTGAAGACATATTTGGGCAAGGGAATTCATCAGAGGAAAGACTTGATGCCGATAGTGCTGCACAGCGTCTACTTTCAGCAGCTCAGCGAACAGCTGACCAATTGATAGCAGACTCTAGAGAACAGGCAACTCAATTGATTGCATCTGCTGAAGCACAGGCTGACAACGTTAAAAGAATAGTTTCCGAAGAGGCTCGGCAAATGGCTGAAGAAGCCCAATTCGAACTCAAAGAGGACATATCTGGTCTTGAGGAGAAGAAAAAGCGACTTATTGAGGATTGCTCAGCACTTAGCGCTGAGTTGCAAGCCGGCAAAGATCAGCTATTGACGACTCTTGAAGAAATAAAACTAATGATAAATGTTGATGACACGTTCACTTTCCGCAATCAATTGGATGATAACAATGAAGGAATAGAGAACGAAAAGATTTCAGAGTCAAGCGAGCTTTACGAGGAAGATGATAACCAGCAGAGACTCGGCAATTCTTCCCAAGCGATTGTTGAACTGAGCCAAGCCGATTTAATTTCGGTTGATGAATTAATGGATTCACCACCTGAGCTAACTCTGATACGTAACTCGGAAACAAATGAGGATTGGCTTAATAAAGAGGTCAAAAAAACTGAAGAGGATATGTCTGAGCATGATCAGTCAGAGGAATGGGACTTTGAAGCTCCAACTGAGCTGATCCAGACGGTCCAAGATGATAACATAACTACCGGTGATCGTTTTTTTGAAGAGTTGGAAAGTCAAGAAAAGAGTCCTCTCGGCAAAGCTGACGAGCAAACTAATGAAGCAATGGACGACTTTTTTGGTGGTTAAGTCCTAACCAATCGTGATTTGAATTCCGATTTCTTCTCCATCTATAGATCCTGTAAAGATTTCTGAATCCTCATCAGCTTTATTAAACGTCAAGGATTTTCCAAGCACTTGTTCGCATATGTAATCTCTGAAAGATTTGATTGCCTCTGTTGTCTCATCCGTGGCAATGATATTTAAATGTATTCTGTCTGTGAGGATCAGATTCATTCCTTTGCGAGCTTCTTGAATCGCTCTAACAGCGTCCCTTGCCTTACCTTCCTTAAGGAGCGTTTCGGTAATTTCAATGTCAAGAACAACAACAGCTTTATCACCAGGAAGTGACGTAGCTGTAGTTCCCTCGTTCGCTACTAAGTTGAGTTCAAATTCATGTGATTCAAGAACGTAATCGTTGATCTTGATTCGACCATCACTTAAGCGTTCCCAATCCCCAACCTTCGCAGCTTGGAAAACATCTTGAACGTCGTTCCCTAAACGCGGTCCAAGTACTTTCCCGTTAGGTTTGAGGGCAAAATTTCCATGGGTTGCAAGATCGTCTGTATGGATTACCGACTTTACGTTTACTTCGTCTTTTATCAGCAATTCAAAGTCAGTGATCTTACCGGTATCTAAACCTGCAATCGTAATGCTTTGAAGGGGCAGGCGAACCCGAAGACCAGCGTCTTCCCTGAGTCTAAGAGCTGCGGATACTACGTCCCTAACTAGATCCATTCTCTCGACGAGATCGCTGTCTGATGGGAATTCTTGAGGCAATGGCCATTCAGCTTCGTGAACCGATAACTCTCTTGTTAAGCCTTTGAAGATTTCTTCCGAAACCATTGGTAGAAAAGGAGCGGAAAGCTTACAGAGTGTATGTAGCACTGTGAAAAGCGTGTCATATGCATCTTGTTTATCGTTATCATGTACAGGTTTCGCTGGGGACCAGAACCTGTCTCTGCTTCTCCTGATGTACCAGTTATTTAGAGCATCAATGAAGCCCCTGATTTCGTTGGTCGCTCCTGGAAGATCGTATTTTTCCATGTGGTTAGTTACGTTTGTAACTAGCTGGTGGGTTTTGGCCAATATGTATTTATCAAGTGTGTTTGAAGGATCACTGATGAAGGTTGCTTGATAGTCATCAATGTTCGCATACAGCGTGAAGAAGCTGTAAGCGCTCCATATTGGATTTATAACTTGCCTAACGACATCGTCAATTGACTGGTCACTGATCCTTGAATCACCTCCCCGCACAATGGAGGAAGACATAAAGTACCAGCGCAAAGCATCAGAACCTTGTGCTTCAAAAATTTCGGTTGGTTCTGTATAGTTCCGGAGTTTTTTTGAGAGCTTTGTTCCGTCTTCAGCTAGGAGAATACCGTGACATATAACATTCTTGAATGCTGGCTTATCAAATAGTGCGCCAGCAAGAACGTGGAGCGTATAGAACCAACCTCTAGTCTGATTTATATATTCCACAATGAAATCAGCTGGGAAATGTTCTTCAAACCATTTCTTATTCTCAAATGGGTAATGGACTTGAGCGAATGGCATAGAACCTGATTCAAACCAGCAATCAAGTACCTCTGGGACACGACGCATGATTGATTTCCCTGAGGGGTCATCAGGGTTTGGCCTTGTTAAATCGTCAATAAATGGTCTGTGGAGATTTGTTGGTCTAACACCGAAATCTCTCTCTAGTTCTTCAAGGCTTCCATAGACGTCAATGCGGGGGAATTCAGGGTTATCACTTTTCCAAACTGGAATTGGCGAGCCCCAAAATCGATTTCGACTGATTGACCAATCTCGAGCACCTTCAAGCCATTTGCCAAAGCGTCCTTCGCGCACATTTTCAGGGATCCAGTTTATTTCCTTGTTGATCTCTACAAGGCGGTCTTTAATCTCTGTGACTTTGACATACCAAGATGGAACAGCTCTGTAGATAATAGGTGTGTCAGTTCTCCAACAGTGTGGATAATTATGTTCAAAAGTATCATGTCGGATTATCCGACCTGATTCTTTGAGTTTCCTGATGATCAACGGGTTAGCGTCAAAAACATTCACTCCGTGCCATTCTTTGACTTCTTCAGTGAAAGCTCCTTCATCGTCAACAGGTACAACTGTGGGTATTCCATTATCGTCAGCGATTCTTTGATCATCTTCACCAAATCCCGGTGCAATATGAACCACGCCAGTGCCTTCGTCCATCTCAATGAAATCACCAGGTATGATTCGGAATGCTTGTGTGTCTAAGTCTTGGAAATAAGGGAATAGTGGCTGGTATCTTAAATTGACTAGTTTCTGCCCTTCAAAAGTTTCGAGAATAGTGTAATCCCCAAAAGTCTCTGCGAACGATGCAATTGTCTCTCCGCCCAAGATGTACTGGCCCTCGGGGGTATCGACAAGCGCATATTCCTTACCTGGCGCAACAGCTAGAGCTAAGTTACTGGGAAGTGTCCAAGGTGTCGTAGTCCATGCAAGAATTTTCGTTGAGGTTGAGGCCCCCTCTTCATTGAGTAAGTCGAACGCAACGGTCACAGCAGGGTCTTGACGTGGTCTAGTAGCGTCATCAAGCCTTATCTCAAAGTTTGATAAAGGGGTTTCAGCTCCCCATGAATATGGAATTACTCGTTGAGATTCGTAGATGAGGCCTTGATCCCATAGTTGTTTGAAAGCCCACATGACCGACTCCATGTAGTCAAGATCCATGGTCTTGTAATCATTTTTAAAGTCAACCCATCTAGCTTGCCTGGTGACTACCTTTTCCCATTCATCTGTGTATTTCAGGACAGATTCTTGACAGTATGCATTGAACTTTTCTATCCCATATTCGGTGATGGCTGCTCGTCCGGAAACTTGTAGCTGCTTCTCGCTTTCCATCTCGGCCGGTAAGCCATGGCAATCCCATCCGAATCTACGTTCAACTCTATTGCCACGCATTGTTTGATAGCGGGGAATAACATCCTTGACATACCCAGTTAGTAAGTGGCCATGATGTGGTAATCCATTAGCGAAAGGAGGGCCATCATAGAATACGTACTCTGATTCTTCTGGCCGCAGAGTTACAGTGCGTTCAAACGTTTTTGATGTGCCCCATTCTGAAAGAATCTTCTTTTCGATTTCTGGGAGATCTGGCTTGGCCGGAACTTTGGGATATGGAGTTAATTTCTCTTCGCCGCTCATTGTGTTTTCCAATTGTTATCCGGTTGTATAGTACTGCTTAAATTTCTCACCTCGTTGTTTAGCAAGCGAAAAGTGAAAAAGAAAAAACCTTATAGATAACAGGCATTTCTTAACTATCACGAAAATTTTTAAAAGTTCCCGCTAGAATCCGCCCCTAAGGTTATTGTTCATTGTTTAAAACCAAGAAAGAAAATCACCAAATGGCTCCAGCAAAGAAAACAGCTGCGAAGAAAGCACCAGCAAAGAAAACAGCTGCGAAGAAAGCTCCAGCAAAGAAAACAGCTGCGAAGAAAGCTCCAGCAAAGAAAACAGCTGCGAAGA
>CAJWRY010000024.1 GCA_913046155.1 uncultured Candidatus Nemicrothrix sp.
GAGCGATAAGGCTAGCTCTAATAAACCATCACTATAGGCATTCATGGTCTTGGACACCAGACCTAATGGGAATAGCTGACCAGCGTTTGCGTTCTTGGGTAAATGCTGGTTCAGGGGAGGGAGGATTAGAGCAAGTTAGAAATTGTCTAGACGATGATTTGAATACTCCGGAAGCTGTCAAAGTGCTCGATGCACAAGCAGAAGAAGGAAATGGTGTTTCAGAAGCAGCGAAGTTGCTGGGTGTTAATCTAGATCGTCTTTGAAAATGGCTTAGCGTCAAACAAGCTGAGTTTGAATGAAAGAACTCTGTATATTCACAGAAATCATCCATACTGATCGGTAACATACATTCATGACAGCAATAACAATTACTCTCCCTGATGGATCTCAACGGGAATTAGAAGATGGGGCAACTGTTGCTGATCTGGCCCTAGACATTGGAAAGGGCTTAGCAAAGGCAGCAATCATTGCTGAAGTGAATGGTGTAGAGGTTGATCTTGTAACACCACTCGAAGATGGATCGCAAGTGAGCATAATTACCTCAGAAACGGATCAAGGTCTAGAAACCATCAGACATTCCACAGCTCATATTTTAGCTCAGGCTGTTTTGGAGCTATACCCTGGAGCTACTTTCGCTATTGGGCCACCAATAGAAAATGGCTTTTACTACGACTTTGATATTCCAGATGGTGTAGCTATCAAAGAAGAAGAATTGGAAAAGATTGAGCAAAAGATGCGTCAGATTATCCAAGCTGATCAAGCCTTTGTACGAGGAGAAACAACCGTTGAACAGGCGCTAGAAATATTCTCTGCCCACCCATACAAATGCGAAATCATCAAATCTGCTGATAAATCAGAAGTAGATGGCAGCGAGACAATAAGTTTTTACCAAAACGGAGATGGTTTTGTTGACCTTTGCCGAGGACCTCATGTCCCCTCTACGGGCAAAGTAGCGCACTTTAAATTGATGAGTGTCGCTGGAGCGTATTGGCGAGGCGATGAGAACAGGCAAATGCTTCAGCGAATTTATGGAACCGCGTGGGCCACGAAATCGCAACTAAAGGAACACTTGCACAGGCTTGAAGAAGCCGCGAAACGGGATCATCGCAAACTAGCTAACGAATTGAATTTATTAAGTTTTCCTTCCGAGCTTGGGGGAGGACTAGCTGTCTGGCATCCCAAAGGCTCAAGCATTAGAAAGTTAATGGAAGACTATAGTCGTCAACGCCATGAGGATGGCGACTACAAATTCGTTTATACGCCCCATTTAGCGAATTCAGAACTTTTCAAGACCAGTGGCCATTTGGATTTTTATGCGGAAGGCATGTATCCACCGATGGAAATGGATAATGGAGAGTATTACCCGAAACCAATGAATTGCCCGATGCACTGTTTAATCTACAGAGCAGGAACAAAATCTTATAGAGACCTACCTCTAAGACTCTTCGAATTAGGCACCGTTTACCGGTATGAGCGCGCTGGAACACTACATGGATTGATGAGAATCAGAGGCTTTACTCAAGATGACGCACATATCTTTACCACAGAGGAAGGATTATCCGATGAGATATCAAATCTTCTAACATTCGTGATGTCTGTCCTTACAGCCTTTGGATTCAATGATTTCTCTTTCAATCTTTCAACTCGTAATCCCGAGAAATCTGTAGGCTCTGATGAGATTTGGGATAACGCCACTAAGGCATTAACAGAGGCGCTTGAAAGAGAAGGATTGTCATATAGCGTCAAAGAAGGCGACGCAGCCTTTTATGGTCCCAAAATAGACATTGATGTTGCCGACGCAATCGGAAGATCATGGCAACTATCGACGATACAGTTGGATTTTAACCTGCCAGATAGATTCAACCTCAGATATATTGACTCTTCCGGCGAACGCAAACGACCTGTCATGATCCACAGAGCTTTAATGGGTTCGATAGAGAGATTCTTTGGAGTCCTAATCGAGCACTACGCAGGAGCCTTCCCAGCATGGCTTGCACCAGTTCAAGTTTCTGTTTTGCCAGTAGCTGAAGAGCACGAGAACTATGCAGAACAAGTAGAGAAAACCCTTCGTGATAAGGGATTTAGAGTCGAATTGGAGCGGGCTGGTAACTCACTTGGAAAAAGAATCCGTGATGTGAAATCTCAAAAAATTCCTTACGTCTTAGTGGTCGGGAACGATGATATTGAACCTCGCACTGTTGGGGTTAACCCCAGAGGTGGAGAGGTTGAAAGGGGTGTTCCTCTTGAAAATTTCATTCAAGCCCTTAAGGATGAAGTAAGAAGTCAGCAATGACGCAATCTGGAGCATCGCGATTACGAGTCCTCTGGGCTGGGTGGCGGAAATCGTATGTCTCAGGAGAAGTACAAAACGAAGAGAATGTCCAACCACTACCTACTTCAAGCATCTTTGAAAATATCTTTACGGGTGAAAGCGATACAGGCTCCAATTATGTTCTCTACGAAGGTACCTTTTGTGCTGCGATATTAAACAAATATCCCTACGTAAGTGGGCACACTCTGGTGCTGCCGAAAAGGGCGATTCCTGATCTAATACATTTAAGCAATGAGGAAAGTGCGGAACTATGGGAAATCACCAATAAAGCGGTGAAGGCAATTACAGAGGCGTATCACCCAGATGGAATAAACGTAGGGATGAACATTGGGAAAGCAGCAGGAGCGAGCATCCCAGAACATTTACACGTTCATTGTCTTCCTAGATGGGAAGGCGATACAACCTTTCTGACCTCAATCGCCGAGGCAAGGATGATACCTGAAACCCTTACGTCGAGCTACCAGAGGCTTAAAGAGGTCTGGCCTGCCAGTTAATTACTCCATCAGCCTAAAAAGAAATTACAATTGAAACATGACAACTGCAGAACATACCGCTGATTCTTTGCCAGATGACCTTCAGCCCACGTACGGTGCGGAAGAGTATCAGATTCCGAACAACGATAAAAGAAAATTGGCTGGATACCTCTATCTCTTAACAGGCTTTATCTCTATTATTTTGTTTGCTCTCTTCAGTGATTCTGCTCTTATCAACAGAGGTTTTCTAATCTCGGGTATTGGAATATGTCTGTTTGGCGCTTATAACCTTTCCGCTGCAACGAAATGTGAAATAGATGAAAGTGAAGCGCTACAGATTGCGGAGAAAGAACTTGGTTTTGATATCGGTCCTTGCTCCGCACAACTGATGTGGAGAGGATTGAGAAGTCGTCCTGTTTGGAGAATACTGAGTTATTCATCAGAACCGATTCCCAAGCAACGCGCAGTTCTTTTGATTGATGCAAACACAGCAGGAATTTTGGAAGCAGTAGTAGAAGAAAATCCTGAAGACTGGGATGCCTCTGCAAAACAAACAGCGTAACAAACCAAATGAAGAAACGAAATGCTAGTGTTGCATATGGTCAAAAGACTGGATGGTGTTTAAGTGTTCGATGGCAATTTTCGAAAAGGTGTTGACAGAGTACTTGACCCAATAGGAGTATTCCTAAGCAGGATTGGGGTTACTGCTAATGCTTTGACCGCAACTGGAATCGTGATCGCAGGTATAGGATCTGTATTCATAGGTCAGGGACGATTGTTCTTGGGGTTTATATTCCTAATCCTTACCGGTCTTCCAGATGCTCTTGACGGTGCGGTCGCTAAAGCGAGTGGGACCTCTTCTGTGCGAGGTGCCTTTTTGGATTCAGTGAGTGACCGAGTTACAGATATTCTACTATTTTGCGGAATTGCTTGGTACCTGGCATCAAATGAGTCGGGAAGAATTATGATGCTTCCCGTAGCCGTCATGGGAGCGGCCATGCTTATCTCTTACCAAAGAGCAAAGGCCGAATCTCTTGGGTTTGATGCGAAGGGAGGAATCATGGAGCGAGCCGAGCGATTCATTGTCTTAGCTTTGGGTTTATTAATAAGCGATATCTTGATCCCTGTCCTGTGGGTAATGCTGGTACTAACGCTGGTAACGGCTTTTCAGCGTTTCTTGAAAGTTTGGAATCAAGCGACTGCACAGCTTGACAAACCAACTGAGCCACATAGTCCGTAAGTGCTAAACGGAAAATTAATCGTCTCTGCTTACAAGCTTGCATCAAGCATAATTAAAGCTATTCCTGATCGCTTATTAAGCAGGATAAGTAATGCGCTAGGTCGGTGTGCCTACAGACTGTCATCCAGTAAGCGGGTACTAGTCGAAAGAAACATGCACAGAACACACGAAGGTCAAATAACAAACCACGAACTAAGACAAATGACTCGACAAGCTTTCATTAGCTATGCCAAGTATTGGACTGATTCAGCCAAAATGCAGTCTCTAACTGACTACCAGATAGATGCTGGATTTACTGTAGAAGGGTTTGAACACATTGAGGATGCCTGGTCTGAGGGGCCAGGGCCAATTCTAGCTCTACCTCACCTTGGTGGTTGGGAATGGGCGGGGCGATGGCTAACATGTCGACCGAAATTCGAAGTAACAGTTGTAGTGGAGCCACAGCAACCCAAAGAACTATTTGAGTTCATGATAAGTTACAGAGAATCATTTGGTATGAACGTCATTCCTTTAGGGCCCAATGCAGGGAAAGAAGTCATTAAAGCCATAAAAAACAACCATGTGGTTTGCTTGCTATGCGACCGTGACATTGAGGGCACAGGGGTCAAAGTAACATTTTTCGATGAGGAAACGTCTATTCCAGCTGGACCAGCAATGTTATCAATCAGAACTGGTTCCAAAATAATACCTGTTGCTGTCTACCAGCGATCTGAATCTCACCACGCCATTGTTAGACCCCCCCTCAATTCGGAGAGGCAAGGTAACCTGCGAGAAGACGTGACTAGGATCTCACAAGACATAGCTAGCTCATTTGAAGAATTGATCTTATTGGAACCTGAACAATGGCATTTAATGTCACCAAATTGGCCAAGCGACCACGAAGCGCTAAGAAAACACCATAGAAAAAGTTAACTTGAAAAACGGAAATAGCTAGAAAATCGGATACGAATAGAATATGCGAGTCGGCATGATAAGCCCCTATAGCCTTTCTGTCCCCGGTGGAGTGCAGAATCAAATATTAGCGCTTGCTAAATCTATCAGGAAACTTGGAACTGATGTTAGGGTTCTAGGCCCCTGTGATGGTCCACCCCCCGATACTGGGATAACTCCGCTAGGTAATAGTCTGCCAACAGCGACAAACGGCTCCATCGCGCCTTTAGCTCCAGATGCAGCCGCTCAGTTGCGAGTCATACGAGCATTACGTGATGAGCAGTTTGACGTTTTGCACGTGCATGAACCTCTTGCTCCTGGCCCTACAATCACCTCTATCGTTTTGAAGCAAAGCCCCATAGTTGCAACATATCATCGTTCAGGCCATTCAAAATTTTATGATTATTTCAATCGTCCAGCACGTTGGGTAGCCTCGCGTATCGAAATTAATTGCGCTGTCTCAGAAGAAGCAGCCAGAACTGCAAAAGGTGCCCTTGGCGGAACTTACGAAATCCTCTTCAATGGAATTGATTTAGACCTATTTGAAACTCGAATAGAAAAGAGCGCTACACCGACGGTCTTATTTCTAGGCCGGCATGAGCCACGCAAAGGTTTACAGGTTCTCATTGAAGCTTTTCGCTATCTACCCAATGATGTGCGACTCTGGATAGCATCCGAAGGTCCAGAGACTGAAAAACTAAAAGAGCAGACATCTAATGACGATCGAATCATTTGGCTAGGGACGATTTCAGATGCGGAGAAAATAAACAGACTTCAAAAGTGTTCTGTTCTATGTGCTCCTTCGCTAGGGGGGGAATCCTTCGGAATTGTCTTATTGGAGGCAATGGCCGCAAAAACACCTGTTGTTGCTAGCGCTATCCCGGGGTACATGAAGCTTGCCAGGCAGGGGAAGGACGCTTTATTGACCAAACCTGGAGATCCAATCTCGCTATCCGATGCATTGCGATCTGTGCTTTTCACTGACAACGTTGCGACCACATTATCGGAATCAGGAAGAGAGAGAGCCGAGCAATTCTCTATGGATGAGTTGGCTATTCAATATCAAAAAATTTACAAGAGAGCTCTTACTATTAGCCCTGCCGCACCACTTCTCAAAAGGGGTCGCTACTTTAATTCATCATTATCAATGTCTCGCATCAATAAAAGCAAGTGAAGTAATTTCTACATCAGTAAAAATTCGTTATGCTTAGAGCAATACAAAGGAGCCTTCATGGGTTTAATAATCGCATTGATCATAATAGGTTTGATTGCAATATTTTCTATATTGCAATACAACGGGTTAGTCAGACTACGTAATGGAACAGAGAATGCGTGGTCGCAGATAGACGTACAACTCCGAAGGCGTTACGACCTTATCCCAAATCTCGTCAATACCGTCAAAGGATACGCTGAACACGAGCGTGAAACCTTTGAAGCAGTCACCCAAGCTCGAACAGCTGCAATGGCCGGGCAAACAGTTGGTGAGCAAGCTCAAAACGAGGACTTGCTTAGCGGAGCCCTTAAATCTCTATTTGCCGTAGCGGAAGCATACCCCGACTTAAAAGCAAATGAGAATTTTCTTCAGTTGCAAGAAGAACTCGTCAGTACCGAAAGTCGGATAGCGTTTGCGCGTCAGCACTACAACGACAGTGTCTTGGGGTATAACAATAAAATTGAAACATTCCCATCAAACGTTATTGCTGGAGCCTTTAAATTTAAGCAGGCAGAATTCTTTGAGACTGAAGATGAGGCTACTGGCCCAGTGGAGGTTAACTTTTAATGGAGCCGCATCAGGCGGTCCGTCGTTCCCTCAGCCTTTTTTTACTCTGGTTTCTTGCAAACAGTATTATATTTGCTGTTCTGCTTGCGATGATAGGTATCACGATTCTGTATGCGGTTTTGATAGCAATATTCCTATCAACCACCACGACTGTTTTAGCTTACCGACGCATGGAACTTAGGATAATTGCAAAGGTAAATGCAGAAGCCATTGATAAAGGGTCCTATCCGAAATTTGAGAATTTAGTCGAAGGATTATGCGTGGCGCATGGCTTTAGGAATCCGAACCTTTTCATAATTTCTGATTCAGCTCCAAACATGATGATGGTCGGAAAAAATAGCCCTCAAGGAAACCTAATAGTCACAACTGGGCTACTCGAAAGAGTAAACAGGGTTGAACTGGAAGGTTTGATAACTCACGAGCTAAGCAGGATACGAAACAGATTGGCTTTGCTAGACTGCACAACGGCTGTTCTAGTCGCTAAACCTTTCGTTCTTTTGCCGGGCTTTGTAAAGTGGTTGACTGCTAAATTATTTGCCTCTTGGTCGGTTGCTGAGACTGACCTGCAAGCAGTAAGTCTTACAAGGTATCCAACCGCTCTTGCAAGTGCGTTAAGTAGTTTAAATATTGACGGAAGAGAACCCAGGGCTAATCCAAAGTTCTGTAGACACCTATGGATAAATCCACCAGCTAACGCATTGATCGAATCTGGATTCAGTACGAGAGATCGCGTAGCTGCATTATCAGAACTGTGAACTCAATCACAATAGAAAAGTAAACACAAGTTATGAAATGCCGATAGCATCATAATATGGAAAACGATGAGACAACTTCACGAACAACAGGAACTGTACGAGTAAAGCGTGGCCTAGCTGAGATGCTCAAAGGTGGAGTGATCATGGATGTTGTAACTCCTGATCAAGCGAAGATAGCTGAGGATGCCGGAGCGGTTGCCGTCATGGCCCTCGAGCGAGTGCCTGCCGATATACGCGCCGACGGGGGCATTGCAAGAATGAGCGACCCAGAAATGGTAGAGGGAATCAAGTCCGTGGTAACCATTCCAGTAATGGCAAAGGCACGAATCGGGCATTTTGTTGAAGCACAAATTCTTGAATCGTTGGGCGTTGATTATGTTGACGAATCTGAAGTCCTTACCCCTGCCGATGAAAAACACCATATAGACAAATGGTCCTTCACAGTTCCCTTCGTATGTGGAGCTACAAATCTTGGAGAGGCTCTAAGACGTATTTCTGAAGGCGCATGCATGATCCGAAGTAAAGGAGAAGCTGGAACCGGTAACGTAATCCAAGCCGTTCGCCACTTACGAACGATACTTGGAGATATTAAAAAAATCGGTCAAGCTGATTCAGCTGAACTTTATGAGTGGGCAAAACAACTTCAAGCTCCAATACAACTAGTCGAAGAGGTGGCGGAAACAGGCTCTTTACCAGTACCCATGTTCTGTGCTGGTGGAATCGCTACACCTGCGGACGCAGCGCTAGTTATGCAGCTTGGTGCTGAAGCCGTATTTGTTGGCTCCGGCATCTTCAAATCTGAAAATCCTGAGCCAAGAGCCAAGGCGATAGTTGAAGCAACCACTAACTACAACAATCCCGAAATCCTAGCAAAGGTCAGCAGAGGCTTGGGCGGCCCAATGACCGGCATAGGAATGGACGAGATCAATATCAACTTTGAAGAGCGTGGCTGGTAGCGATTTGCATGTTGGTGTTCTGGCACTACAAGGAGCTTTCGAGAGCCACCTAAAAATCTTTAAAACGATGGGTATAAAAGCTCTTCCGGTTAGATCCACCCAAGACCTAGACCGAATTGACAAGATTGTCATTCCAGGCGGAGAATCAACGGCAATCCAGATGCTCTTGGAATCAAATTCCCTTCGCCAACCTCTGCGAGAACGGCTATCCAATGGCATGCCAGTATTTGGAACGTGTGCAGGGATGATAGTTCTATCAAAAGTGATTTTAGATGGGCGAGATGACCAATCGCCGTTAAATGCAATCGATATCGTGGTTCGAAGAAATGCCTTTGGACGTCAAATTGACTCCTTCGAGTCCTCAATTGACGTAAAAGGTTTGAGTGAACCGTTCCCAGCGATCTTCATAAGAGCCCCAATAGTCGAGAGTGTGGGGGATAACGTCGACGTGTATGCAAAGGTAGATGATCAAATTGTTCTTTGTGGAAATGCTTCAACACTAGTAGCATCATTTCATCCAGAACTTTCGAGTGATACTCGAATTCATGAGATGTTTCTTTCCTTAGGAAAATAAAAACAGGTAGGGGCAATATGTCAGGTCACTCTAAATGGGCAACTATCAAGCATAAAAAAGGTGCTGCAGATAAGAAACGTGGAAAGTTATTTGCGAAGCTTATAAAACAAGTTGAAGTCGCTGCAAGACAAGGCGGAGGAGATCTTGATGCCAATCCTACCTTAAGGACGATGTATCAGAAGGCTCGCGACAACTCAGTTCCCCTAGACACCATAGAAAGGGCAATAAAGCGCGGAACAGGTGAGTTAGAGGGAGTCAATTATGAAGACGTTACCTATGAAGGGTATGCCCCCAGCGGTGTCGCACTATACATTGAAACGCTTACTGACAATAGAAATAGAACCGGCTCAGAAGTCAGATCAACGCTATCAAAGAATGGCGGGTCACTGGCAGAACCTGGATCTGTCGCATGGCAATTTGAAAGAAAAGGTGTGATTGTTCTTGATAAGAGGACAGACGAGGACACAATAATGCTTGTTGCCCTTGAAAATGGAGCGGAAGACCTTGTTGACGAAGGAGATACATGGCGACTTACATGCGACCCTGCCGACCTCAATAGTCTAAGAGATTCCCTTGATGCATCTGAAGTGCCATCTCTATCGGCTGACTTGACATTTCTACCCACCCAAATCGTCCCCCTTGAAGACTCCTCATCCGCCAAACAAGTCTTGGCACTAATTGATCTTCTTGATGAACTAGATGATGTGGACTCAGTACATGCAAATTTTGATATACCAGATTCTGTGTTGCAGGAATTAGCTGGATAAGCAGAATCCACCGGATTTACTAAAAAAAACCCTATCATCGTACATATGTTCGTATTAGGTATCGATCCCGGGTTGTCACGTTGCGGTTACGGTCTCATAAAGGTTGGAAAGCCAAAAGAGAAAGCCATATCTGCCGGCGTTATCCGAACATCTCCTAACGAAATGACGCCTGTTCGACTTTTTGAGATAAGAAATGAAGTTCGAAAACTCATTTCTGAATACAGGCCAGAGGTAGTCGCTATTGAGAGGGTTCTATTCCAACGCAACGTAAAAACCGCCGTTTCTGTCAGTCAAGTAATCGGAGTCATTATGGTCGAAGCATTGGATGCAAATTGCGAGGTCGCTGAATATTCGCCGACAGAGGTTAAGCTAGCAGTGGCAGGATATGGAGGCGCACAAAAGGCTGAGATCCAAACGATGGTTCAATTGCTTCTAGGCATCGAGAAGAAACTAGAACCAGTTGATGCTGCTGATGCATTGGCAGTGGCACTCTGTTATTCGGCAAATCGATCTATGGTGGCCCGATGACAATAGGAAGCCTTCGCGGTGAGATCGTAGTCAAAGAAGATAACGAAATGATTATCGAAGTAAACGGCGTAGGCTACCGACTTCAGGTTTCAGCCACCACTTATGAATCTTCTCACATAGGTCAGTTGGAAACTCAGTTTTATATACACCATCACTTTCGTGAAAATGAGCAGACGTTATATGCGTTCCTATCAAGATTTGAGTGCAAGCTCTTTGAGGCACTAATTTCAGCACATAAAGTAGGCCCAGCACTAGGGTTGTCAATTCTGTCAACCTATGGTCCCGACCAACTAATACATATCGTCAATTCGCAGGATATTGATGCGTTGTGTTTGGTGCCAGGGGTAGGAAAAACAACAGCTTCGAGGCTGCTAATAGATTTAGAAGCAAAATTTAAGAAACTATCATTAGGCTCTGAGCATCTTCCATCAAAAGCTAACGGGACAATTAACGACGACATAAAAGATGTGCGTGACGCATTATCTGGACTTGGGTACGGTTCAGAAGAAATCTATGCAGTCACAAAAGATCTGCCATCAGAAACTGAAACCTCAGAGTTAATAAAGCTAGCCTTGCAGAAACTCGCAATAAACTCTAGATGACAAGCTAACAATTGATTATGAGAGACGAATTACTTTCCCCAAACGAAATTAACGAAGAAAACGATTCCCATATAGATATGAGTCTCCAAGATCTTCGTCCTGATTCGCTAAAGGATTTTGTTGGACAAGCTGAACTTAAAGAACATTTAGAAATTATTCTAGGGGCAGCCCAGAAGAGAGGAAAGCCTTCAGATCATCTACTGTTTGCAGGGCCACCAGGATTAGGAAAAACGACATTAGCTAATATCGTTGCAGGCGAAATGGGCGTTTCTATGCACAGCACATCAGGTCCAGCGCTAGAACGAGCGGGTGACTTAGCAGCTATTCTGACTAAGCTCGAACCAGGTGATGTTCTATTCATAGATGAGATACATCGCCTATCAAAAGCGGTTGAGGAGGTTTTGTATCCAGCAATGGAGGACTTCCAACTTGATATTGTTTTAGGAAAAGGTCCGGCAGCGAGATCAGTTCGGCTAGCAATTGCACCATTTACTTTAGTGGCTGCGACAACTAGGACTGGTTTGATAACAGGACCTCTACGAGACAGATTCGGCCTTGTCGCCAGACTGGACTACTACACCGCATCGGATCTAGAGAAGATAGTTACACGTTCTGCGGGCATTATTGATGTTGAAATTGATCAGGCCGGAAGTTCAGAGATAGCTAGAAGAGCTCGGGGAACACCTCGAATAGCAAATAGGTTATTACGTCGAGTCCGTGATTATGCTGAAATGAAAGCAAAGGGAATTATTGATCAGACAACAGCGAACGAAGGTCTCAAAGTATTTGGGGTTGATAGTAGAGGTTTAGATAAAGTAGATCGCTCTATATTGAATTCTCTATGCAAGCAATTCAACGGAGGGCCTGTAGGGCTCTCTACACTTGCTATTAGCGTTTCTGAACCCGCTGAAACCGTTGAAGATGTGTATGAGCCGTTCCTTATTCAGCAAGGTTTTCTAATGCGAACACCTCGGGGACGAGTGGCAACTGATGCGGCATGGCAACATCTAAATTTAGAGCCCCGCAAACCAAAAGACTCTCCAAAATCTAATGAACTTTTTGCGGAGCTTGAGGAATAAAAGAGCTAAATCTTGGACATTTCAAATTTTGATTATGACTTGCCGAAAGACTCAATTGCTCAGTTTCCATTGAGTCAAAGAGACGAATCGAAGCTCTTGGTCGCCAACCAAGTTGTTGAGCATATGCATACAAGAGACTTTCCGAATCTTTTAAGGCCCGGAGATGTGGTCGTGCTCAATGAAACCAAGGTTATGCCTGCAAGATTAAACTTGCGGAGACTTACCGGCGGAGCTGTCGAAGTGTTAGCCCTTGAAGAGGTTGACAATGGGAGGTGGGAAGCACTGGTACGTCCCAGCAGAAAGATTCAAGTCGGTGAAGAATTGCTTGATCAAACTGGAAAAGCAGTATTGCGTATCGATGAAGTTACTCTCAAAGGGACAAGGTATATTTCGCCCATTGAAGCGGAAATGAGAGAAATCCTTAGCGTCTATGGAGAAATTCCCTTACCGCCCTATATAGAGAATAACGAAATTGACCAGAAGCGATATCAAACCGTTTATGCGCAAAATGAAAATTCTGTTGCTGCACCCACAGCTGGTCTGCATATAACGAAGGAAATTATAGATAGATGCTCAGGGGTAGGAGCATCAGTTGTAACGGTTAATTTAAATGTCGGTATTGGTACCTTTCAACCCATCTCAACTGACTCTATTGATGAGCATGTAATGCATTCCGAGCGGTACTCAGTTGAGGATGACGTCTGGGAAACTATCCAGAAGGCGAAGAGGGTCATCGCAGTAGGTACAACAGTAGTGCGAACCCTCGAGTCAGTTGCATCCAGTGGGCGCTTAGAGGGGAGAACTGAGCTATATATTAAGCCTGGATTTCAGTTCAAAGTCGTTAACTCCCTGTTGACTAACTTCCATTTACCTAAGTCGAGCTTGTTGGTAATGATCGAGGCATTTATGGGAAAGGATTGGAAGAATCTCTATGATTTAGCACTGAAAGAAGGATATAGGTTTCTTTCATTTGGTGACGCCATGTTTATAGAACGTGATAGATAGCTGCTATAAATGGAAACGCATGAGGTTAAAAGATAAGTGGTGAAACCTAATTTTAAAATAACAGCGGCAGATGGTAAAGCACGAGCTGGAGTCCTATCTATGCAAAGGCATGTCCTCGATACCCCAACCTTCATGCCAGTTGGGACGAGAGGGTCGGTCAGGACAATCACGTCTCAAGATCTCGAAGAGTTAGGTGCAGATATCATTCTTGGGAATACGTACCATTTGATGTTAAGACCTGGCGAGGATCTCATTCAAGGATTTGGTGGAATCCATGGTTTTGCAGACTGGAATCGTCTTATTCTAACTGATTCCGGAGGCTACCAAGTCTTCTCATTGGAGCCTGATGTAGATGACGACGGTGTTGAGTTTAAATCTACATATGATGGTAGCTTGCACAGATTGACTCCGGAAATAGCGGTTGACATACAGTGTTCATTAGGCGCTGATATCCAAATGGTCCTAGATGTTTGCCCGCCAATCCCTGCTGAGAAAAGAGTTCTTGAAGTCGCTGTCGAGAGAACCCACAAATGGGCGATAAGAGGACGCAACCACTTTTTACTAAAAGAAAAGAGTTTCGAAAACGAACGTGCTCAATTTGGCATTGTCCAAGGCGGACTAGACCGAGAACTGCGACGAATATCAGCTGAACAAATTGTTGATATCGATTTCGACGGATACGCAATAGGTGGTTTATCGGTCGGGGAAACAAGACAGGAAATGATTGAGCCTATGCGGATAAGCGCTGAAGCACTTCCTGAACAACAACCAAGATATTTTATGGGCTTAGGTGATCCAGCAGGACTTGTTGAAGCAATTGCATGCGGTGTCGATATGTTTGATTGTGTCTGGCCAACAAGATTAGCAAGGCATGGGACAGCATTAACAATGAAAGGGCGCGTTAATCTAGGCGCAGCCAGATATGCAAAAAGCGATGATGCCATTGATCCGGACTTCGCTCTAAGTCCTGCAAGTCGGTGGTCACGCGGCTACATACGGCATCTGCTATCTGTGGGTGAACCAGTAGCCGCTAGGCTTCTTACTCTTCATAACCTTGCATGGATAATCGACTTCATGAAACGTGCTAGAGCGTCTATCGTTCAAGGAGAATTTGATAATTTCCGGAAAGAAACACTCCAAATTTGGGGCTAATAGTAAATCTGCTGGTTCTCATGGTCTCTTCGGTCTAAATGTCAAAATGCGGCTCTTTTCTCACCTCACTAATTCTTTTCAATCCGCCAAATTATTCCCAAACACATCGGAACCTTCCAATGATCCGGTAGCATTTGGAACTGAACCACAAGATTAGGAGACTGAAATCTATGGGAATACTTTTCCTACCTATATTGCTTTTGCTGATGTACTTTATGATCCTGAGACCCCAGCAAAAACAGCGAAAGCAACAACAGCAAATGCTCTCAACTCTTGATGTCGGTGATGATGTAATACTGGAGTCAGGAATTTACGGGACTGTAAGTGACCTTGACGGGGCGACTGTATTCATTATGATCGCCGATGGCGTAGAAATAAAGGTCGCTAAAAGCAACGTTGCGAGAATGATCTCATACGATAGCGACTCGGAGCTAAACTAATCTATTTCAATTAGGGGGTTAGAACAAGAGATGAAAAGACAAGTTCTCCTCCCTTTAGTGTCAATTCTTGTTATCGTTGGCGGGTTATTTGGATGGTCACAAGGTGCGGGCAATAGTGTTCTACTTGGATTGGACCTTAAAGGTGGAGCAGAGGTTGTTCTTGAACCAGTTGAAGATACAGAACTTAGTGGCGATGCACTCGATGAAGCTCTTGACAAATCGGTTGAGATAATCCGTAATCGAGTTGATGGTCTAGGCGTTGCGGAACCGGATATAACACGTCAAGGGAACAGAATAGTAGTTCAACTCCCTGGGGTAGAGGATCAAAGGCGAGCTCTAGAAGTTGTCGGTCAAACAGCCGAGTTACGCTTTAGACCTGTTTGTGCGATCCTTCCTGCTGTGCCAATAAAATTAGACCAATCAAATAATGAAAACTCTGATGGGGTAAACGATGGGCCAGTAGGAATTCTTCCAACCGACCAAGACG
>CAJWRY010000025.1 GCA_913046155.1 uncultured Candidatus Nemicrothrix sp.
TGATGGCTCGCATGGGGTACGAATCTGAGGCTAATAATATCCAGTCCCTTTTCCTATCAGGGAAAAGGGACGAAGCGATACACGCAGTTCCGGATGCATTTGCTGACGAAATTTCACTAGTAGGTCCTTTGGAAAGGATAAAAGAGCGTTTAGAGCTATGGGAAAAATCTCCAGTAACAACTCTTATCATTGGCGCCAACGATGTAGAAACTATGCGTGCAATGGCAGAGTTAGTACTGTAGAAAGCGACTCACTAACTTACAACCCCCCTGTCAAAGGGTGCAGGTCCAATGGCAGTAAACTCTACTAAGCGTATGCCTTCCAATGGTCCTGGCACTTCTCACTCTCTCTTTATGGATGTTGGGAACTAGCGCTTACGCATTCCCCTGTCATGTACCCACTTAAGTCACTAGCCAGAAAAACTATGATGTTGGCAATTTCCCAAGGTTGGGCACCACGACCAAAAGGCTCTTGTGCTTCCAACTCCTCTAAGAGAAGAGGGTCACTTACTTTCTCCAAAAAAGGATGCGATGCAAAGCTTGGTGCGACAGCATTCACTCTTACTCCGGCATCAGCTGCTTCCATAGCAGAACATCTAGTGAGGGCCATAACACCTGCCTTTGCTGCTGCATAGTGACATTGACCTTTTTGAGCACGCCACCCAACGACACTAGCGTTATTTACGATTACTCCCCTTTTTAAGGGAATCATATGGCGTAGCGCTGCTCTCGTGCATCTCATCGTTCCGTTTAACGTTACGTCTAGTACTTTCTCCCATTCCTCATCTGACATATCTATGAGGTTCGATTGTCCGCCAAGACCTGCATTATTTATCATTACATCTACAGTCTTAAATTTACTGATAGCGAAATTAAGCAATTCTTGCACTTCATTTTCTTTAGTTACATCGCATGGAATACCGTACGCTTCAAATTGTTCACTTTGAAGTGAAGACACAGATTCGGCTAATCGATTTTCATGAGTGTCTGATAGCAGAACTCTTGCTCCTTCTTCAGCACATCTCTTCGCTGTAGCAAAACCGATACCTGAGCCTGCTGCAGCTGTGATCACAACAGCTTTACCTTTTAAGAGGTCACGGCCCTCAGGGTAGTTTGGTGTCTCGCTATTCTCCACTGTTATCCCCGGCTTCCATTTCCTTCATACGTCTTTCTAAATCGTCAATGAAGGGGTTCGGTTCTTGCTTTATTGTGTTTGGCAACATGGATGCAATCTCTTCAGGAGTCCATGCTTCACCTGGTGAGTACATGGTGCGAATCTCTCTTGGCTGGTTCCAGACTGAAATTCTGCGTCCCACAACACTGTATATTTGTGCATTTATATCTCTCCCCTGATCTGAAAGAAGATAAATCGCCATAGGAGCAACATCTTCTGGGTCCCCGGTCTCGAATGCAAATGGCACATTCTCACTCATTCTTGTCCTTGCGGTGGGAGCTAAGCAGTTAGCATTTATTACAGGACCACCCCTCAGGCTTATGCTCGCAGCTGTCATAGCTGCTGATCTTGTTAAACTAACTATTCCTCCCTTAGCAGCGGAGTAATTTGGTTGTGCAGTTGAAGCAGTGAAAGCTCCCGAGGTAATCCCCAGAATGCTTCCTCCCGATTCTTGCTTGCGCATAATTGCCATTGCATGGCGATAGACAGTGAAGTGGCCTTTAAGGTGAACTGCAATCACAGCATCCCACTCGTCTTCGCTCATGTTGAAGAGCATCCTCTCCCTGAGAATTCCAGCAACACAAACTACGCCATCTACCGAGCCCCAGTTTTCCACTGCAGCGGAGACAATTTGTTCCCCGGTTTCCATTTTTGAAACATCACCAGCTACAGGTATAGCTTCAACTCCTAGTGCCCTAATCTCTTCTGAAGTAGCTTCTGCGATTTCACTTGTTGGTTCAGATCCATCAAGGGCTACACCATAATCAGCAACCACAATATTGGCACCCTCCTTCGCAACTGCAATTGCTATGGCTTTACCGATTCCAGAACCAGCACCTGTAATGACTATATTTTTTCCTTCTAAAAAACCTTTCACCACTTCTCCTTCTTTATATTCTCTCTAGCACAATTGCTATTCCTAATGAACCGCCTTGGCACATTGTTACGAAACCTAACTCTTTGTCTTGGCGCTCAAGTTCATGAAGTAAAGTGGTAATCAAACGAGATCCAGTGCAACCTACAGGATGACCTAGAGCTATTGCACCTCCATTTACATTAATTTTTTCCATGGGCACCTCATGCACTTGCGCCCAAGACAGCATGACAGACGCAAACGCTTCATTACATTCAAAGAGGTCAAAGTCAGAAATATTGTATTTTGATTGGTCTAACATTTTCTGGGTTGCATCAACCGGACCATCAAGTAAATAATATGGATCAGACCCAACCATCGTATGATAAGAGATCCTAGCTCTAGGCTTGATTCCTCGACTTTCAGCTATGTCTCTATTCATCCATAGAACCGCCGAAGCGCCATCAGAAATTTGTGAGGATGTACCCGCTGTATGTAAATCACCTTCAACAACTGGGGATAGTTTAGATAGGCTTTCAAGCGAGGTTTCACGTAGCCCTTGGTCCCTTATGACGTCGTGGTAATCTCCTGTATGATTTCCGTCTTTCCCTATGATCGGTGCTGCTTTGACTACTGTTACTTCTCGATCAAAGCGACCTTCAGCCCAAGCTCTAGCGGCCTTTTCCTGAGATTCAGCACCAGCTTTATCAAGCTGTTCTCGAGTAATCCCTCGAAGTTCGGCAATGCGCTGGGCAGCGCCGAATTGACCATTAGGGGGATCATCCCAAGGCCACGTCTCGGCGTCCTTGTAGTATCCGCCCCCTCCTCTGGCCGCAGTCCCTAAAGGGACTTGAGACATTTGTTCAACTCCACAACCAATGGCGATTTGCGCTCCACCTGTTGCAATTAATCCTTGGGCAAAAGTATTTGCTTGAGCTCCCGATCCGCACTGGCAATCAATAGTCGTTGCTGCAGGCGAGTAATCTTCGCCCATTGATAGCCAGGCATTCCTAGTCACATTAGATGCTTGTTGACCCGCCTGAGTGACGCAACCGCCAACAAGTTGATCAACCTCTTCCGGTTTAACGCCAGCTCTTTTCAAAACTTCTTGTTGGACAGTCGCAAGCAACTTGGGTGCTATGACCCCAGAGAGATGGCCACCTCGCTTCCCTATCGGTGTTCGCACTGCTTCTACGATGACTGGCTCACCCACGTTGACTCCTAAGATCTAAATTCACTTGTCTAACTCTATGAAAAAACCGTAAGAAGTGGAAATCAGACAGGAAGCTATATCTTGCTTTCCATGGCCAATAGGCCTATCGTACCTTTTTGTTATGTTGTACTTAACTATTTGCTGTTGCCTTTTTACGTTATCAGGGTCGTACCTTTATCTAAAACGAAATAACGTGCTCCACGATCTTCTCCGAAATAATAGCAATACACCTTTAGGAAAATCACCAACAGACACAACTCAACACAGAGCAAATCAATATAGCCAAACTCCTCTAGATCACAGAGTCGCCAGTCTTGACGATGCAAGATCCAAAAAATTGGACCTATCTTAAAAAGGTTGCCATCGCATCTATCTGCCCGTGTGCGATAATTGGATAACCGTCTACTTGAGGTGCAATGTCATCACCCGAAACATTTCTTGCTTTTGGCGCAATTATGCTAATCATCGCCTTAATAGGAGTAGCGATTGATTGGTTTGGGACACCACTTCGCCATCGGAAATTTATTCCAAAAGCTTACAAGTTCCCTGATGAGCGTTTGTTTCGAAGCGATGTCTTCAGTTCAGAGAGAAGAACAGACATCCAAGCCAGTACAGAGCATCTTGAAGGTTCAAAATATAGAGACGTGATTGCAGTTGCAGAGCCAGAAAATGTTCAGACAGCATCAAGTGCCAATGGAGACTCTAATGAAGCCATAGTTGAGATTTCCGAAAGCTCCAAAGGAGAGGTTAAATTACCAGTCAAGTCCGGTGTTGGCGAAGAGACCATTGTCAGAGCTAGTGAGTTCATCATTGGTGCTGAAGCTGAATCAGCAAAAAGCAGTGAGGCACCCGAATTCGAAGCGGCAACAGCCGGAATACGATTACAGGGATGGTCACCAGGTGATGATATTTACAACCTCACGAAAAGTGGCTCTGAGCCTACACCCTCAACAGTACGTTCTAGGTTTTGGAAAAATGTCGGAGTGTCACCTGGGGCCATAATATTCGGGGCAAACAATGTTGAACGATTACGCGATGGGAAGCCACCTCAACGAAGGAATCCAAGAACATCAAAATATGAGACAATGAAAGTCCATCTTCTTAGTTATGAAGATGGGCACGGACGGACACCTATCCCGAATTGGCCCAATAGCTCTGTAGACCCGTTTGGAGACAGAAATTGAATTCTCCTACTCTCAGCGAGCTTTTCGAAGATTCAAATAGCGATACGATCACGCATCGAGGGAAAATAATCCGTGCTATCGTCCGAATCCCAGTAAGGGATGGTGCTTTAGTAATTGTTGAACGCCTGAGCGTCGCTTCACCACGGCCGCAAGCAGTAAAGCTTGCTTTGAATAGCGGCGTCATGGACATAAACGGTTATCGAGGTCCCGAGATTGCTTTGTGGAGCCATAACAGCCCTGAAACCAATGAAATTAGAATACGTGGGGCAGGAGCTTCTCTTCTCGAAGTATGGAATGCTTGGTCTATGGGAGGAGTTGATACTTCGTGGATTGGAAATGCTGGAATCGTTACGAAATCAACATCAGAAGGAGAAATCCTGCAATGCAGCGACGGGTTGGACATTCCCTCTTTTTCAGACCTTGTTGTTCAAATCTCTATTGCTCCGGAGTAAGGTCCGAATAAATTAACTTGAAAGATCCTTCGAATTCAAACGGGCTAACAACAGGTATGACAGACGTTGCGAACACGACAACCTCTTCTGGGTCATAGGTCTCTGGCAATTGAAAAACGATTCCTCGTTTTGGGTGGTCTTGGATTAATTGCCATTCGTTAGGAACATTGATTTGAAAACTCTTGATTCTGTCCAAAACTGCTATCCCTGTAGGGTGTGTAAGTCCGATTTCTGAAGGCTGAAAATTACCTTTTCTATCAGTAGCAGAGGTCCATGTGAACTGAGGAATTCTTGGGCCACGACTTGAAAACGCTTTCCAAAAAATACTGCCAGTATGGACGGAACGTTCATCCACATCTGGTTCAATGTTGAACCAAAAAATTGAATCCGATGTGTACCTATAGCGGTCCATAAGGTCTATAACGGGACCAACTGTTGCCGGTGAAAATTTAAGTGTTCTAAACTGAGTTCGCATTAACCATCATCATATTGAGCAATAGAAACGTTGCGACGCCGACTTTAAGGACAATTAAAATTGACTACTGGGCGAAAAACACCACCTCGCACTTGAAGCAACGCCGCACCTCCAGAAGAGCCTTGATGCGATAGCGCAGTTTGGAACGGGCATGGACCTCCGGAGAATTCGGGGCTATAGAGATAGCCCTCTATATTTGCTTTTTCGAAGAAACTCTTAACGCTCACTTCGCCTTCAATTGAATTCAGAATTGCTACCAGCAGATCTGTGCTCCAGTAACCAACTGAGATAGCTTGGCTATATATCTGTGGTCCATCTATTTGTGAAAGCCCGGTCATAATCTCTGTAGTTGCCCCGCGATACTCTTCTTGTGGTGGCACTTGCGAAAATACATAACCGCCCTCTAACTCCGTAGCTATTTCATAATCCTGCAGAATACCGGGGAGATACGTAACATCGTCAACGACCATCCCGGAAAAATTATCTATAAGCTCTCTTTTGATAGCAACCGTTGCATCTAACCCTATTGATACAAGCAAAACATCTGCCTCAAGTGATTTGATTTCTTCCAAAATAGCGGCAGCCGAGATATCATCTTCAAGCTGTATTGACTTGACGAGATTATCTCCCCATAGGGTTTCATTCTGAAGAGTAACTGCGGTCCCAGCGGAGTCGCTTGTGGTAATAGAGATCACTTGAGGGGCACGCCCATAGAAGATTGAAAGAAGTCTTAGAGAACTCGCATCAAGATTCTCACTGTTGGCAGAACTTGTTGCAAGGTTCATGCAACCGTTAAAACCAAATCCCCATTTATTCGGCTCACAGAAGCCTTCAGTAAATCCCCATCCAAAAAAGGGCATATTATTTTCGGCCAGAATATCCGTGACTGCTGGGCTGGTTGCTGTCGATAATAGAATAATGGCAAAAATATCTTGATCAACAATATCTTCAACAGCTGATTTTAGGGTTTCTTCACTGCCTGAATCGTCAATAACTTTGACAATTTCTAATTTCCTTGAATTTACACCACCATTTTCATTCAGCCTAAATATTCTCGCTTCGACTCCAATTTCTAGATCTTGGAAAACATTGCCACTCTTTATTACTGCAATTTTGATGGTTTCGTCATTAATACCCCGATAATTTCGCTCAATCTCTTTTGTGTTAAATGCGTTGTCTGCTTGACCGTTAGAGTCTGATTCCACTGACTCATTAACCAATTCCTCCATGGCAGCCTTTACTACTGGCGTGGGGGTTATAACTGTAGGTGCCTCTATCAGGTTTGGGACTTCGGATTTTCCGCATGCAACAGTCAGAATGGCGATAACTGGTATCGCTATGACTAATGATCTTAATTTCACAATATTAGTTACACAGCTCATCTAACTATTACGATAGGGCATTAGGAGTTCAACGAGTTATAGGCAAAAAGATATCGTTGGAGAGTTTTATTGAATTTGGATAACTGGTTAGCTGATAACACAACTACGGACAAGCCTCTGATCCCCGCCTCTACTGTCATTCCCATTCGAGACTCGGCCCAAGGGGTAGAAGTTTTGATGATCAAAAGGAACACCAAACTTTCATTTGCCGAGGGTATGTGGGTCTTCCCCGGTGGGAAAGTAGAAGAAGAAGATCGAAGTAACGCCTTGACTGAGCATGACAGCGCTAAAACAGCAGCTTGTAGAGAGTGCCTCGAGGAATCTGGACTTACCATAGCAGAAAAAGATTTAACGTATTACAGCCATTGGCTACCACCTGTTGAAGCCCCAAAACGATTTTCAACATGGTTCTTCATCGCAAGAGCGCCACAAGGAACTATTACCGTAGATGATGGAGAAATCACTGATTATGCATGGTGGACAATAGAGCAAGCTTTAGAGAAAGCACATTCAAATTTTATTGAGATTCTTCCGCCAACTTGGATTACTTTATTTGACCTTTCTCAATTCAAATCAGTTGACGACGCTATTGAATCTGTTTCATCTAGAGGCCCAAGAGCGTACGCTACACAGATGATCAAAACTAACGAGGGTCTCGCAGCTGTTTGGGAAGGTGATCGAGACTACAATTCACGCTCAGACGAAAGTCTTGGTTTGCATAGACTCGTAATGACTGAATCCGTTTGGAAATTTCAACTCAGCTTTAATCAGACTTAGCAAAAGGTGCCAGATTCAATTTCCTCACTTATTGTTGACATGGAGAATAAATAATAAACTTTTGATGAAAGGTATTGCAGTGCAAGGATTAACTCATGAAGAGGTAATTGAGCGCACAAATGATGGAAGGGTCAACAAAGATCCTGAGACAACCTCACGTTCAACATGGCAAATTGTTTACGCTAACGTTTTTAACCCCGTGAATGCGATAATGCTGGCACTTTTCGTGCTGATCCTTATCGCTGGATTTCCTGCCGATGGTCTTTTCGTAGGAGTGGTAATTAGCAATAGCGTGATTGGCGTTTCGCAGGAGATTTATGCAAGGAGGGAATTGGAGAAACTTCAACTGCTGAATTCCCCGAGCGTTCGAGTTATCAGAAATAGCGTGGAAGAGGAAGTCGCCGCTGATGAAGTTGTTCAAGATGATCTCGTTGTTACTGGAGCTGGAGACCAAATAGTAGTTGATGGAGATGTTCTTGAGACGCAAGGCTTAGAGATTGACGAGTCGCTCCTGACGGGAGAATCAGACCCTATTGCAAAGAAGGTTGGCGATGAGGTACTTTCAGGAAGTTTTGTGAACGCAGGTACTGGAATTTTCAAAGTCACTCGTGTAGGTGCAGACTCTTATGCAAACGCATTGGCTTTAGAAGCCAAAAAATTCTCCTTGGTTGATAGTGAATTAAGAAGAGGAATTAACTCTATTCTCCGTGTGCTGATGTTCCTTATTCCCCCTGCAGGTGCTTTATTGCTATTTTCCTTGCTTGACGTTGAAGATCAATGGCAGAATGCGCTGCAAGGCTCAGTCGCTGCTGCGGTAGCTATGGTGCCCGATGGATTAGTGCTACTCACAAGTCTTTCATTCGTTGCAGGTGTTGTCGCAATCGCTAGAAAGAGAGCTTTAGCGAAAGAACTTGCAACTGTTGAACTTTTAGCGCGCGTTGATACTCTTTGCCTCGATAAGACAGGAACTATCACTACCGGCGAAATTAGTTTTGGGGATATCATCCCGCTTGGCGATTTTGATCATAGATCCGCTCTTGAGATACTCGGATCTGTAGCCCACAGTGATCCGGACCCAAATCCGACAATGTCGGCAGTGGCCGATGCAACAGAGAAGGTACTCAACTGGGAGATAGCTTCAATTGAGCCATTTAATTCCGCTAGAAAGTGGTCAGCGGTGGAATTTTCTGGACACGGAACATTCTTCTTCGGGGCTCCTGACATTCTGCTAGAAAGCGCTACTCATGACGCTCAACAAAAAGCTCAATCTGAAGCTGAACGCGGAAGAAGAGTTCTTGCTCTGTGCAAAATTGACACCCCACTAAATGAGGGATTCCAAGGAGCTGTTGATCCGGTCTGCTTGATACTCCTTGATGATACAGTCCGAGAGGATGCTCCAGAGATTCTTAGATTTTTCGCTGACCAAGGCGTTGAGCTCAAAGTGATTTCAGGCGATAACACCGCAACGGTGGCAACTGTTGCGGCTACAGCGGGCGTTCCAAACTGTGACAACAGCGTCGATGCTAGGACATTGGATGATGACAAAAAACTGTCTGAAGCTATCAAGGAGTCAACAGTATTTGGAAGAGTCACTCCCCATCAGAAACGTTCAATGGTTGCTTCACTTCAAGAGGAAGGTCATGTTGTCGCTATGACAGGTGATGGTGTAAACGATGTCCTTGCACTTAAAGATGCCGATATGGGAATCGCTATGGGAAGTGGGAGCTCTGCCTCTCGTGGAGTGGCACAACTGGTTTTGTTAGACAATAGTTTCTCTACCTTGCCAGAAGTACTTGCTCAAGGACGAAAAGTTATTAATAACATCGAAAGGGTTGCGAATCTCTTCGTCACGAAAGCTGCGTATGCTCTTTTATTAACTGCTCTTATAGGGATACAAGGAATTGAATTCCCTTTCTTACCTAGGCAACTCACTTTGATAGGGACATTCAGCATCGGTTTACCAGGTCTTGTACTCGCTTTAGCTCCCAATACTGACTTGGTCCGTTCTGGCTTCCTTCAACGAGTCTTACGATTTTCTGTTCCAGCAGGTGCGATAGCGGCGGTGACAACTTGGATCGTCTACTTAAAATCGAGAGATTGGGCTGGCCAGGATTTAAGTAACAGTGAATTAGCCGAGGCACGATCCGCGGCGACCATTGCGCTACTTGTAATTGGGTTAGTTGTTTTAGTTGTAGTATCTAGGCCTCTTAGACTTTGGAAGGTGGGCCTTGCGATTTCCATGGCGGGCCTCCATGCTTGCATAATTGCTGTGCCTTTCACAAGAGACTATTTTGAATTGGAATGGCTGGATGGCAAAACTTGGTTAATGGTTTTAGGTTCTACGTTGATCGCATCTGTTCTGATAATCATGATCCAAAGGGTTATTCCTGGGATTCTACCGAAACAACAACACACACATACAACTACTTCTAAGGACGACCAATGACCCAAGCAGATTTAGATATGAAACGACTTGGTAATTTCGGAAAGAAAATTGGTGGAATATTGAATGGGGCTGCCGCGGCTCTCATGATAAGTGTTGGCCACAAAGTTGCGCTTTTCGACACCATGTCTGATTCCGGTCCTGCGTCGGTAGAGAAAATATCAGAGCTAGCTGGGCTGGATAAAAGATATGTTAGAGAGTGGCTTGCTGCAATGACCACTGCGGAGATAGTTGAATATGACTCCAACCGAGACCTGTACACACTGCCTGCTGAGCACGCTGCTATGTTGACTCGTTCTGCGGGTCCCAGAAATCAATCCTTGTACATGCAATACATTCCATTGTTGGCCAAGGTTGAGGACCAGATTGTCCATCATTTCAGACATGGAGGGGGTGTTCCCTATTCTGAATACACAACATTTCATGCCATCATGGCTGAAGCTAGTGCAGCACGATTTGATGCATTGTTGATAAGTACAGTTCTTCCACTCGTCCCCGGTCTTATTGATGAGCTTTCAGACGGCATCGAAGTTGCTGATGTCGGATGCGGGTCGGGGCACGCTATCAACGTGATGGGCGCTGCTTTTCCGAATAGCAAATTTACTGGAATTGATTTTTCTGAAGAGGCTATCAATGTTGCGCGAACGGAGTCGCAGGCAATGGAGCTTGGCAATGTCTCCTTTCGCGTGCAGGATGCAGCCTCATTAACCGGCTCAGATGAATTTGATTTTATTACAACATTTGATGCGGTCCACGATCAAGCTAAACCCAGAGATATGGTCAGAGGAATCTTCAACAGCTTAAAGCCAAATGGATACTGGCTGTGCGCTGATTTATGTGCATCAAGCCACCTTGGGGAAAATTTAGATCACCCGATAGGAACATTTGGGTACACGGTTTCTTGCATGCACTGTATGTCTGTTTCCCTAGCATACGATGGCGAGGGCTTAGGAGCTATGTGGGGTGCTCAACAGGCACGTGAGATTTTCACTGATGCAGGGTTCGAGGTTGATGAAGTCGCAAGAGTTGATGGTGATGCAGGAAATAATTACTACGTTTGTAGAAAACCCGCTTTGAAATAATGCATTCGTAATTAGCTAGGCCAATTAATCGCTTGTACTTCGCTATAAGCCTCTAGGCCCCAACGACCGCGATCTCTTCCTACACCTGACATTTTAAATCCTCCAAAGGGAGCATACATGTGAGGGGCTATGGTATTCAGTGCTACATTTCCACTCTCAAGTTTTTGCGCTATGTCATAAGCTCGTGTTGTATTGCCTGCGTATACATAGCTAAATAGTCCATAATGACTGTCATTTGCTAGTTCGACAGCATGTTCATCTCCATCATGTGACATGACGACTACAACCGGACCGAACGCTTCTTCTTTTACGACATGCATATCAGGATTACACCCTGCTAGGAGCGTGGGGGCAATAAAATAACCGTCTCTATCTGGGCGCTCCCCGCCGACGATCACTTCTGCACCATCATCAATTCCTGATTGAATGAACGATTCAACTCGGTCACGATGCGTTTCCGTTATCACAGGGCCTACTAACGTTCCTTCCTCTCTTGCATCACCTACTGTCATAAATTCTGATGTTGCTTTGAGAGTGGCCACTGTTTCTTCATAAATGCTTTTATGACAGATTACGCGTGTAGGTGCTGTGCAGATTTGGCCACTGTGGAATCCCCAGACGCTAGCGATTCCTCCAACTGCTGCTTGTATATCGCAATCTTCAGTCATGATTAAAGCTCCTTTGCCTCCAAGCTCCATGAGCAGTCTCTTCATAGTTTTTCCACCGCTCTCCATGATCTTTGCTCCGACCATTGAGCTTCCCGTGAAAGAAATCATATTGACATCAGAACTGTCAACGAGAGCGGCACCAATGTCTGGGGAGGAACCGACAATCACATTGACTACCCCTGGAGGGAAGATAGAATTTAGGACCTCTCCTAACTTTATGACCGCTAGCGGATCTTGAGGTGCTGGTTTGATGATAACCGTATTCCCCATTGCCAGAGCTGGAGCTATCTTTCCTGCAACGTTCACCAGGGGAAAATTGTAGGGGGTGATACATGCTACGACTCCAGCTGGTTGCCGAATCACGTTACCTGTAATTAAAGACTCAGGAGCCAGAGCGCTGGCCGCTGAATATACCGGAGTCAGAGGTTGATTCATTTCAAAAGATTTTGAGTAATAACGGAATCTATCTATGAAAGCACCCGCAACTTGCATGGTTTTAGCTATTCGCATTGTTGCGCCCGTTTCGGCTTGCACCAGATCTACCCATTCAGCGCTTGCGACTTCAAGTGCATCCGCTGCTTTTGCAATGTAAGAGCAGCGTTCATCCATTGAGAGCGCTTTCCATTTAGGTAGTGCTTCCTTCGCTGCTGCAGCCGCTTGGAGAGTTTGTTGTACTGTTGCCTCAGGAGCTTTCCCTACAATTCCTGTTGTGTTTGGATCAATAATGTCATAGTGAGTACTGGTTGAAATCTCTTCACCCCCTACGATCAGTTTCCATTCATAATCTTGATCTATGTTCGCCATAACATCTCCTCATCATTATCCCTGTTTCATATTATGTTCATTGTGAAAGAAGGGTTATATCCACTAACGTATCTCTGAGAAGGGAAGGTAGCAATGTTTGATGTGATCCTTAGAGGTGGAGAAGTCATTGACGGGACTGGAAAGAAGCGATTCAAAAGCGATGTTGGCATTGTTGACGACAGAATAACTGCGATTGAGGATTTATCATCATCGGAATCAAAGTCTGTTATTGACACATCTGGGAAAGTTGTTTGCCCTGGTTTTGTTGACGTACATACTCATCTCGACGCTCAAGTATTTTGGGATGGAACGTTATCTCCTTCTCCGCTTCATGGAGTAACCACAGTCGTCGGTGGAAATTGTGGTTTCACCATTGCCCCTCTTAGCGATGACCCTGAAGTTGGAGATTATTTGATGAAAATGCTTTCACGTGTGGAAGGCATTCCCCTTGAGTGCCTTCAGGAGGGTGTTCCTTGGAACTGGAAATCAACTTCAGAATACTTTGACTCTATGAAGGGAGACTTATCAATTAATGCTGGTTTTAAAGTAGGTCATAGCGCTCTTAGGAGAGTCGTGATGGGAACTGCAGCTACAGAACGTGAAGCAACTGCCGACGAGTTATTAGCAATGCAGGAATTACTTCGTTTAGGGCTAGAGGCAGGTGGTTTGGGATTTTCATCATCGTGGTCAAGAACACATAATGATCCATTTGGCAATATGGTACCCAGCCGGTATGCAAATAGAAGTGAACTCATCGCTCTCTGCGAAGTGCTTTCTGATTTTGATGGGACATCAATAGAATTCATTCCTGCATTAGGACCATTCGAGCAGTGGGCCATGGATTTAATGGCCGACATGTCCGTTGCCGCTAATAGTCCACTCAACTGGAATGTCTTGAATATAAATGCGAGAACCCTTCATGAAGGTAAGAAAAAATTGGAAGCTGGCGACATTGCCGCTTCAAAAGGTGGAAAAGTCATTGCGCTTACGGTACCGATGACACTTGGCTTACATCTAAATTTCTTGGGTGGATTTGTACTTGATGCTCTTCCTGAGTGGGAAAACTTCATTCTGAAAAGTCGGGAAGAGAAGATGCAAATACTTAGCGATGAAGACGCACGTAGAGAACTTGATGATTTTGCTCAACAGGATAGCCCTCTTCGTAATGTCGCGCACTGGGGCGCTAAAACCATTTTTCACACGAAGGCGCCTGAGAATGAGGGATATATCGGCAAAACGGTTTACGAAATCTCCGAGGAAGTTGGAAAGAGTCCATGGGATACCCTTGTTGATATAGCTATTGCTGACGAGTTAGAAACCTCTTTCGGTAACCCGGTAGATGATGAACCAGACGCTGATTGGGAAGCAAGAGTAGAGGTTTGGCGGGACTCTAGAGCAATTATCGGCGCGTCGGATGCTGGGGCCCATTTAGATTTATTCTTGTCCTCAAATTACACAACGTACATGCTTGGTGAGGCTGTCAGGAAGAGGGCTTTACTGGAGATGGAAGAAGCAGTCCATATGCTCACTGAGGTTCCTGCTAACCTTTATGGCCTTGTAGATAGAGGCGCAATAAAGGAAGGGCATTATGCTGACGTTATTGTCATTGATGAGAATGCCATAGGGTCACAACCTACCTCTATCGTTAATGACCTACCTTTAGAAGCTCCTAGGCTATTTGCCGGAGCAGATGGAGTTGAGCATGTCTTCTGCAATGGTAAAGAGATAGTAAGCAGCG
>CAJWRY010000026.1 GCA_913046155.1 uncultured Candidatus Nemicrothrix sp.
AGAGCGGCCGCCTGAAAAGCGGTAGGTCACCGGATCGACGCCGGTCCCGACCACAGAATGGGTCAGCGGGAAACCGGTGGCCCATTCTTATTTAGTGTGGATGCTTATTTAATCGAAATCGATCAAAGAAATACCCTATGAGGGACAATCCAAGACCGATTAGTATTCCTCGATCAATTCTGGGAGCCGTTAATAACGTAGCAACTAGTGTTCCTGTGGCGATAAGGCCTTGCTGCGTTTCATCCACGACTAACTTAAAGAAATCTATGGGTTTGATTAATTTTATTACAGCTCCAATTACCGTTGCCCCTAAAATGGCGCTTGGTAATTCTTCAAGAAGGAAGACAAGAGGTAGGACTGCTAGAACAAAAACACCGGTAATAGCCCCCGCCCAAGGGGTTTCGGCTCCTGCTATTTTATTTAGTGAACTTCGTCCGAATGAGCCGCCTACTGGAAATGAATTTGAGATAGCGGATGCAAGATTAGCTACACCTTGACTAACAAATTCTTTATTTGGATTCCAACTTGATTTATCTTCTTTTGCGAAAGTACGGGCAATTGCTGCGGGTTCTGCGAATCCAACAATTGCGATGATTGTTGCGGGTAGTAATAAATCTGCAAGAGATCCCCATTCGAAACTAAATTTAAATGGGATAAAACCGCTACTTAATTCACCAACGACTGGGCCCGAATAACCAATAACTTTGCTAATAGCTATCCCACACACCACTGCGATTAGTACTCCAGGGAATAAGCGATGAAGGAATCTACCACCAAAGATAACTATGATCGTTGCTATCGAAAAGAGAATGGCGTTTAATTCCCACAATTCTGGGTTAGAAATTGATTTCCAACCAGCAGAGAGTACACCACCCTTTACATCATCTACTCCCAATGATTTCGGAAGTTGAGAGAAAATTATGAGGATCGCTGCGCCCGTTGTGAATCCCGTTATTACTGCATCGGTTAATAAATGAGCTATTTTGCCCAATTTTAAAATTCCAAGAATTAGTCTAATTACCCCTACTGAAAGAGCTAGCAAGGCTGCTAACTCGATAAATTCTGGGCTAAATGGTTGCGCTAAACCTTCCAACGCACCGTAAGTCAACAAGGCGGTTAGGGCTACTGGACCTGTTTGTAGATATGGGGACGAGGCAAAGATTGCTGCAAGTATTGACGGGATAGCCGCAGCATATAAGCCGTATTTAGCTGGCATTCCGGCGATTTCAGCATATGCGAGACCTTGTGGAAGAGCTAACAGGGCAACAGATACTCCTGCTATAAGATCGCCAGCCGATGGTTTACTAAATGAAAATCTTGATGAGGAGGCATTCATTACGAGTTAGTATTCTCGTAATGAATTGCTCTAGCTAAGATCATGTCTGTCGGATGCGTTATTTTGATATTCGTCTCGTCTCCGTTGACGACTCCTATAGGAGTTTGAGGCGAATATTTCAATACAATTCCGCAATCATCTGTCGGAAGAAAAGTCTGATCTTTGTGAAATTCTTCATGTGCTGCTTTGATTGTGTGCAGTTTAAATCCTTGTGGTGTCTGTACCTTCCTATGAGTTGATCTGTCGGGAATTGTTTGGACACGGTCATCTAACAGTTCAAAGATTGTCTCATCCAAAGGTAGCGTTGGGGAAACAGCGTCAAAGTGATCGAGGGCACTTAAGCATCTAGTTATTAATTCACTTGAAACAAAGGGGCGTGCAGCATCATGGATTAATACCTTAAGGTTCTCCGAAGTGCTCAAAGAGCGTATGCCTTCATAACTTGATGCGGCACGGGTTTGCCCCCCTTCGACTACATGAGTTGTTTTCTTTGCGCAGCGATTTACCAGATTTTCTAATTCCGGTAGTAATTGCTTTGAACTGACAACCACTATCTCATCGATTTCAGGATGATTATCAAATGCTGTAAATGCATGTTCAAAAAGTGATTTATCGCCTAACTCAATTAATTGTTTGGGTGATGAACTATCAAATCTGGTGCCTGAACCTGCAGCAAGAAGGATAACGATAGCCATGTATTAATCTTAGGTTTAAATATTGGTTGAAAGAAGTTACCGATGTGATTCTCACTTGCTGGGAATGTTTAGCAACCATGTTCACCTATAGTCTCCTTTATGTGCAATTGTTGGCAAGGGCCCTCCTATTTCGGCTTGCAGAAAATAGTATGAAAGTGGTTGAGTTAACATGTCTATCGTGAAAGCAATAATCCGAATCCTCATTGTTGGTATCTTTCGGTGGCCAGCTTTCGCTGCAACAAGAATCTTCTCGATGGATGACAGTCTCCATAAACTTCTCGTTTTATTAATCAATGCAGAAAAGTATGTTGTTATCCAAAAAATGTTGAAGAGATTGCAAACAAACGACATTAAATCTGAAATGGGTAGTTTGACTAAAGCAGAAAGAAATTTACTTTTAGAGGCCCAAGTTTGGGAATACCGTTTACGACAGGTTTTTGATGCCAAATCCGTGACGATGTTAGCGGGAATTTACGAGAAACAATGTCTGGAATCAAAAGCGTACGAGCTGTTGAATTTATCGGTCAAGTTAGATCCATGTGATTTTGCGATACTAAGTTATTTCTCATCATTTTGTCAGAGATCAGGGCACTGGGAAGATGCTTATCAGGCTTTGTTACTTCAATTGGAGAAAAACCCAACAGACAATATCGTTAAAAGAAACCTGATAGAGGTAAAGCAACAATTAAGGAAATCTGAAAAAGGTGGGGAGACAACCAAACCGACCAAAGATGGCATAGCAGCGCTAGGAGGTGCCTGTGAAGAACTTTCAAAGTTTTTTGACAGCCAACCATTTCAATCTGTAAATACCTCGTCGGGGTATCCGCACATTGTGTCGCTTACTCATTCTGACATTACCAACGATAATCGTGTCAAGAAAATAGCGGCATGTGTATCAATGAGAGGTTTCAGATCAACCTTGATTGGTCCAAGTAGTTCAGGTCGAGTAGAGAGGGGTTTCGTTGGGGGTGCCGATGTCATTCTGATCCCTGTTCAAAACAAACTCCGGCAATTAGTTAGGTCAAGCATAAGAGGTGATACCTACCGGTATATCAAAATAAATATGCTTAAAAATCATTTGTTGATAAACGAACAGGTACTTCGAATACGTAAAGGAGATAAATACGAAGCTAAAGTTTTAGCTTCCCAAGAAAAAACTCCACATATCTCTGTTTACTTTTTAAAAGTAAAAATTTTCTGGATAAGTAGCCGTATCAAATGGTTAGAAACTTGCGCCGAGATTAAGTCAATATTTGGAGGAATTCTCATTCGCAGGCAAGAGGATAGACACAATCATTTCAGAAGTGACCACCTCGACTTTGAAATTGCATTTGGACCTGTCATTGAACAGTTGAAGCCTGATCTCATACACATCAATGATTACCATCTCGTGGGCGTAGGAGTGACAGCCGCACGTAATTTAAAGAAGAAAGGTATCAATACGAGGGTAATTTACGATGCACATGAGTTGGTGATTGGGATTGAACACCAATTCTCACCAATTTGGAAATCAGAGGTTGCTCATTTTATAGGCTCCGTTGATGGCGTTATTTGTGTTTCAGAATTTCAAGCTGAAATAATGACTGAGAGATATCAATTAGGTACAAAACCGACCATTGTTTCCAATGCGCCCATCACTACTGGTTCTAGAGAAACAGGCGCAACGATACGTGATGATTTGAATATTCAGGGAAAAATCCTTACATATCACGGAGGAGCAACTGCAATACGAGGTCTTGAGACAATTGTGAGATCCCTGGAATACCTCCCTGAGGATGTCCATTTAGCTCTGATGGTCTCGGGAAGAGAGGACTTTTTAAAATCTCTGATTGATATTGAGGCTGAGATCAGGGACGCCCGGAGAATTGATCACAGCAGATTACACTTTCTTCCCTATGTAGCGCCTGAACGGCTGTCCCACTATCTATCAACATCTGATCTGACAATAATAGGTTTACTTCCAATCTCCAGCGAGAAGTTCGGGAATCATCACATAGCGATGCCTAATAAACTCTTTGAGTCAATTCAAGCGAAGGTACCAATTGTTACAAGTGATATGCCAGCATTGAGCTCTTTTGTGCTTGAGAATAGAGTTGGAACCGTTTACGAAGCAGGATCTGGTACAGATCTTGCGACAAAGATAGTTGATTTATTCAATAATCCCATAGACAAGAAAAACATATTTACCGAAGAGCTTCTTTATAGATGCAGTTGGGAACACCAAGTAGAAAAATTATTCATATTGTACGAACAGGTTTTAAATGAACTTCAATGCCCTCAAGAGAATATCGGATCTTTGGAACTTGAATTCAGAGTAAACACTGGCTAGTTGCGAATTCGTCTTTTAATTGACGCTTTAAGCCTCCGGTAATATTTGTGCAAAGCGCTTTTCCCAGTCTTGAAAGTGATATCGGTTTTTAGATTTGATTGAAGTTGAGTTTCAAAATCCCCAAGTAGTTCTTCAGGAACAAAGATCCAGTCACGGTACTCATAGTTGGGGTCACCAAATAAAGCTTGCTCTTTAGTCCAACACGCACCTGTAAATCTAAACATTGCGTAGTCTTTTGACTTAAAAATTGATTCAAGTCGATCTTCAGTCCTTTTTGCTAAAACCTCGCAAATGATTATTGGGCGTATTTTTTCTAGAATGCTTTGAGCGCCTTCTAATACTTCTGGTTCGTGTGTCTCTACATCAATCTTAAGAATGACTTGGTCAAATTGAGCTTTGCTTAAATAGTCTAAGTACAGATTATCTAAGGTGTTTACTCGAACTTGTATAACGTCTTTTGAAGGTCGGAAACCTTCCATGAGGGAGTTTGATGAGTCAGACATTGCTGAAACGTAAAGGCTCTTCTCTCCTTTAGTGTTGGAAATCGCTATTTCCTGTAGATCATATTTGACTTTATTATCATGCATTAGTTTTCGGGAAATTTCTTGGAGCATTGGCAGTGGCTCATGAGCATGAATTGAGATATCGGGGACTTGTTGAGAAGAGCGCTTGAAAGGGGTTTCATTATCTTTTAGTTGCATTAGTTTGGAGAGGATTAGCGGAAAGATGCCAATGTTGCTGCCTACGTCAATAAAGACTGATCTTTTTTTTGCTCGTATGAGATTTATTAAGGCTTCAAGGATCTCTGGCTCAAATTGGGAATCTGTTGTGATCATCTTGAAGATCTGTGTTCCCTGAGAAGCAGTTATATCTAGTCTCATACTTTATATATGCTATTCAGTATTCAGATGAATGAGAAGAGTTCTCGGCTTTTAGACCACAAGTTGCGATGCACAATCTATACCAGACGTGTATTCGAGTGGTGGCGGGGGCAGGATTTGAACCTGCGACCTTCGGGTTATGAGCCCGACGAGCTACCAAACTGCTCCACCCCGCGCTGAGACAATAATTATGCCGGCGATAATCTATAGCCACAACTTCATTTCCATTTTCTCTAAATGTTTTATGATTGTGGAGTTTCAAGAATCGTGACTTCGCCAGTTGCTCCGTCAACTCTTATTCGTGTTCCATCTTTAATAATGTCAGTTGCATCCTTTACAGCTACGACGCATGGCATTCCTAATTCTCTTGAAACGATAACGGCATGGCTCATCTGACCTCCTACATTGACTACAACGGCCTCTGCAGGAACAAATAATGGTGTCCAAGATGGATCTGTTAACGGAGCGATGAGGATATCGCCTGGTCCTAGGTCTTGAGGATCAGATGGGTCTGTGATAATTTTTGCGATCCCTTCTGCTACGCCAGGGCATCCGCCAAATCCTTTTAGTATCTGACCTTCCTTAGCATGTTGGCTATTGTTTGCTTTCACTGCAGACCTGAGTGGCCATGTACTCGGGTCTGGTATTTTCCCTTCAAAGATAAACGGTGGTATCCGAGTTGAGAGTTCTCCTCTTACGCGTTTTCTTTCGCTAATTTTTGCATCGAATGCGGAGGGGTTATCTATAAATTCATCTAATTCGCTTTCGAGTATGAACCAGAGATCTATTAATTCTGCATTTTTTCTTTGTTCTGCAGTTCGATTTGCTAGTTCTCTTGTTATGAGACGTGCAACATGTATGAGGTCAACGATTGTTGTTTTGGACCTTTCTCTAGCTTGCGAAAAGAGTATTGAAGAATGCAACGCTTTTTCGAATAACCAGGAGCCGAATCCTTTGAGTTCTTTGCGAGCATCGAGTGTTGCTGTTTCACGTTTTTTTGAAAGTTCCAGAGCGCGTACTTTGGGAGAATTGTGAGCATCCGTTAGTCGCATACGATCGATGAGTGTTAAAACGGAAGGTGGGTTTGTCCCCCATGTTTCACAAGCTGTCTCCCATTCATTTGGTCCTCTACTGCCGAATGTTTCAAGAAAGTGGTCAAATTTATCCATGAATTCTTTTGCGGCGTCTGAGTGGCGTAGTCGAGATTCTAGATCTGGTAATCCGGCATTAAACAGTGAGGATAATTCACTGTTTTGCGCAACCATTCTTCCTAACTCCCATAAAACGAAAGAAGGTTCGGCGCTATCTACATCGCCAAGCCCGCCAAGAAGCGTTAAGGCGATAGACCTATCATCAAGTCGTTCCTCACAAATAGTTGACAAGAGTTGCACTGCTCCACCGGCTTGACCTGTTATGTCCAAATGGTGCGTAAATAAAAGATTCGCTGGTTCCATAATTTCACGCATTGCTGCTACGAGAACTTCGTCTGACGAAGCAAGGATTTCTGGCAGTCGGCTTTGCCATTGTGATACTAAGTTTCGATCTTTCTTTAGAGCTGGAAGATCGTTGGTATGTAACATTTTCCAGCCGTACCGTAAGATTCTGAGGCTCGCTATTATGCTTTTGTCTTTTTTGTTTGGGATATATTCTGGAGCCTCATGTTCTGATCCGTAGTAAGTGGCATCACTTTTTTCTATTGTCGTTCCGGGGGTTCGGATAGCTATCATTCTCCCAAAAGATAAATTGAGGTACATGTAACCTGCAAAGACGCCTCCAAAACAAGTGGGGCCATCTTTGATATCTTTTGGAGTGATAACGCCAGCATTTATTGCAGCTTGTGCAGAGGCAATTTCGCCGGCTTTACGGGTCAATGTAATTGTCAGTGGGTAGGCAACTTCTGGCCATACCTCACCAGCGTTGCCTCTTGTGTAGACCGGATATCGTGTAGATGGAACTTGTGTAATGTATTCACCAAGTCCTAAGTCAACCATCTGGGCATATTGATTTTCCATCTTAGAACCATATGTCAGTCTATTTACTTGCGCCAAATGAGTCGGCGCGCTCTAATGCACTATGGGAATGGAGTTTTTCGTATGGGGAATAAAGAGATTGTAGAGAACTATTGGACGGCTCATTTTGAGCGTGACTGGGTAAAGATGGCAACGTTTTTTTCTGATAGTGCGCACTATACAGATGTTGGGTTAGACGCAGTTGGTGCGACAGGGCCACAAGAGATTATTCTTCGACTTCGGTTGGGAATTGAGCCATTGGAGGGATATGAGCATTTCCCTAAGAATATGATTTGTGAAAGCAATTTAGTTGTGACTGAACATGTTGAACAGTGGCGTTTCCACACTGGCGAAATTGTCGATCATCCATTTACATCAGTTATGGAGATTACTGATGGGCTGATTTCTCGTTGGCATGATTATTCGCATCTTGGCAATTTGCTTGATCAAGCACCGCAATGGTGGCTTGACCACATCATTGTTGGCTGGCGAGATAACCCTAAGTTGTAGGTTTTCTACCGGTCTGTGAATATTTGAAGTATGTACCAGAACATGGTCATGAGCGAGGCAAAAAGTGTAACTGATGCTCCGACGTAAGCGTGTGCTGGGTATGACTGCATTATTTTCTGGGTGTTGTAGAGGATAGATGCTCCCATCAAAGCAACCATTCCAACTGAGAACCAGGTTCCGAGATTGGCGCCAAATAGGAGTGCAGCAACAATGAGGATCAAAGCGCCCATAACTCCCCATGTAATGATTGGTCGGAGGAATGATAGATCTTTTCTGGTAGTCCATGCGACTAATGAGAGACCGGCGAATCCCATAGCGGTTACTACAGCTGCGCCCCATACATCTCCTGTGGATTGTTTTACATTAAATACGTAGAAGAGGAAAGGTGCGAAAATGACTGCCTCTACAGCTGCGAAACCGAATAAGCCTCCGTATTGTCTGCCAACGTTCTCAAGGTCATAAACTGCTTGGGTTGCTATCCATGTTCCGAGCATGAAGATGCCAAGGAAAAGGAGCCATGCTCCGCCGCTTCCAGCTACGGTGTTATAGGTCCATTCTGCAAATCCGCTTGCAAAATATAGGTATTCAAAGGCCATGAAGGATGCAAGTGCGAGTCCTAGGTGTTGGTATACCTTTACCATAAAGGCGACTCGGTCTGTTTCTTGGAGGTGGGCTACTGGTGTGTAAGCAGTTGGGGAATAACTCATTTGTTCCTTTCGGTAATACTTATATTGTACCTTTTCTTTGGCAATTAGTCTTGTAGTTGTGTTGCTATTGACTCTGTAGCTTCGATGAATTCTTCCATCATTTCGTAAACTACCTGCGCTGTTGGTTTTGTCTTATTCATCGTTCCAACGATTTGGCCTACGAAATAATTAGCGAGTTTTTCTGCACCGGAACCAGATTTATGAGCTGCCCTATTGATTCTCGCTATCGCATCGTTGATTAGTACTGGTTGTAGTGGCATACCTAAGGGCATGGGGGTTTCTGGGTTCTCCCATTCATCAGTCCATGCAGATTTAAGTTGTCGTGCCGGTTTACCCGTCCTTGATCTGGAACGTATTGTGTCTGAGGATGTTGCTTGTAGCATTTTTTCTTTCACAACTGGATGAGTTTCTGCTTCTTCTGTGGTGAGCCATACCGATCCGCACCATACTCCTTGTGCGCCTAGAGCCATAGCAGCAGCCATTTGTCTTCCGCGTCCTATTCCGCCTGCACCCAGTACAGGGACATCTCCTACTGCGTCAACAATTTCGGGGATCAGGACCATGGATCCGATTTCTCCAGTGTGTCCACCGGCTTCATACCCCTGAGCAATAATGAGGTCTACGCCTGCATTGACATGGCGTTCTGCGTGTTGGGCTTTTCCAGCTAAAGCGCCTACTTTCCGTCCAGCCTCTTTCACTCGGTCGATCATAAATTGCGGGGGAGGTCCTAACGCATTCACGACGAGACTTGGGTTGTGGGCTAGAGCTATTTCCAATTGTGGCCCTGCGGTTCCTGCTGACATTGGCGCAGCCCCATCATTTTTCATGCTGAATTGGCCTGATTTTGTTTCAGCTAGTTCAGGTACATCATATTTCTCTAATATTTGAGTTACGTATTCATGGTGCGCATCAGGAATCATGTCAGCTATTTTGTGGACTGTTAATCCCCCTTCATCAGATCCCTCATATTTCGCAGGAACGATAAGGTCCACGCCGTATGGGTGTTCGCCAACCTCGTCTTCAATCCATTTAAGATCAATCTCTAAGGCATCAGGTGAATGACCGACAGCTCCAAGGACTCCAAAGCCGCCGGCTTTTGACACTGCAGCTACGACATCTCGGCAATGGCTAAATGCAAAGATCGGTACATCAATATTGAACGTTTCGGTCACGGAATTCTTCATTTTCTTACACCATTCTCTGAATTTAGGAACGCCTTCTGGCCTGAAGGGCGTTTTTACTTGTCTGTTTTGTATTTTAAACGTGGTTCATTGAAAAGTTTAATTTTGGCTGTGGATGATAGTCTTACTGCATGGATATAGGTGCTGTGCGTTCTGACCTTGTTGAAGAACAGGAAGCCCTTGATCGCATTATTTCAGGCATTAGTCTCTCTGATTGGGATCTTGATACGGCCAGTCCGGGTTGGTCTGTCGCAGATCAAATAGCGCATCTAGCGTATTTCGATAATGCTGCAGCGTTAGCGATTGCTAGTCCGGATAAGTTTCAGGAATCTGTTGAGGACCTTTTCGAGATGTATTCCCGTGGTGAGAATGCAGAAGATGCAATTTTATCGCCCTACCGTGCTATGGAATCTAGTGAATTGTTAGAGGCATGGAGGGAAGCAAGACTTAATCTTGCGGAAAAGTCTCGTAATCTCTCTTCTGATAGTCGGGTGGTTTGGTATGGGCCCTCCATGGGTTCGAAGTCGTTTTTGACTGCTCGTTTGATGGAAGTTTGGGCCCATGGCCAAGATATTTTAGACGCCATTGATTTTGATCGAGATGAAACGGATCGTTTACATCACATTGCACAGTTGGGTTTTATTACCCGCTCGTGGTCCTTTATCAATCGGGGTCAAGAGCCAATCAATACTCCGGTCAAAGTGATACTTAAGAGTCCATCTGGGGATACCTGGGAATTTGGACCGCAGGACGCTGAAGAAAGTGTCACCGGTTCTGCACTCGATTTCTGTTTATTGGTAACGCAAAGACGAAATCTTAAAGACACTTCCCTTAACATTTTTGGAAATGCTGCTTTGGAATGGATGAAGATTGCTCAAGCTTTTGCCGGACCCGCTACGGATGGTCCCGGTCCACGCTGATTACGAGTTATCAGCCTCTAATAACTCATTGGCTTCTTGGACTAGTTGTTGTCCTTGTTCTATAAGGTCTTGGAAACGACCTAGGTCTCCGTTTGCTAATGCCTCATTTGCGTTCGTGAATGCTTCTTGGGCTTGAGCTAGCAGCGTTTCAAGTTCAGTGCCTTCAGGTACTGGATTTTCAGTTTCGGTGTCAGTTTGCGGGGTGCTATCGGTCTGTGGATCAGTTTCTTCTGTTTCCTGAATAGGGAGTATTGGCGAGGAGATAGAGCCATTAAGGCTAATTGGAGTTACGTTGCTGCAATCATCGCCGACTTGGTTGTCGGGAACTAACAAGGCTCCGAGTACGAGTTCAACTGATGCACATATTCTGACACGTTCTCCATAGGCAGCGATTATTTGTTGGACTGCAGGTTGGCTTCCACTTGCTTCCACGTACATGGGCCGTAGGTACAGTAGTACGTCTTCTTCACCGTTATCCCCCTCTAGTGGAATAAGGAGCATATTTCCTAATTTGACTCCTGATCCTCGTTGGCCAAGTAGTGTCGTTGTTTCAGCTACGACAGGGTCAGCTAGCATGCTTCTGTTTGCAATGACCGGGCCGTCAACTTTGAGACCAGGGACGGTGTAGGAAATGAGATTTCCTTGTCCTTGTTCATTGATTTGTGCGACCATGAAAGCCTCAAGTTGTTGTCGGCTATCATCGCTTGATCTGGGGACAAAGGGGCGCATGAGAACGAAATCTTGTTTTTGTTCTTGGGGCACTTGCATTTGGACATAGTAGGGATCCATCCGTTGTCCTGATGCGAATGTAACGAATCCTGTGTTTGTGACGATTGCTGTGGGGGCGTTTTCTAGATCGTCTCCTGGGTCAAGTGACACTACCCAGGCTCCGGCTGCTTCGTAGAAATCGTTTGGGTCATCTAGGTGGTAGCGACCCCACATGTTGGTTTGGACTTTGAAGAGGTCTTCTGGGTATCGAAGGTGGTCTGCTACTTCTTTAGGCATGTTTGTTTCAGATCCATCTTCGGAGAAAGCTAAAGTGAATAGATTCGGGAATGCTTGCATGTATGCATTGATAATTGGGTCTTGTTCATCTATTACGTAGAAGGTGACGTCTCCGTCATATGCGTCTATGACTACCTTTACCGAGTTGCGTACGTAGTTGAAATCTCCAGCTAGCCCGCTGTTTCCGGGAACCGAGTTTCGGTCAGCTGATTGTGAGTAGGGGTAGAAACTTGTTGTTGTGTATGCGTCAATGATGAACTTGATGCGGCCGTCAATGATTACGGGGTATGAGTCGGCGTCATATTCGAGGAAGGGAGCTAGCTCTTTGGCTCTTTCGCTTACATCCCTGTTGAAAAGGAATTTAGAATCGCCATTTATTAATCCAGAGAAGATTGGGTTTAAGTCTCCGAATCGTAGAGCGAAGGCTAGGCGTCTGAAGAAGTTCCCAGCTTTTACTCCATCATTGCCGTCGTATTTGAATAGTAGGTTTTCTCCTGAGCCATCGCTGCCTTCGCAGGTGTTTGAAGAAGTTGTGTCTTGGGTTTGAACGTCTTCAGTTCCTGTTAGGGCGAAGTCGATTTCACATCGTTCTGTGTCGACGATGGCGTATCCACTTAGTTCTTCACCGACGTATATTCTTGGTTGTGTTAAGTCAGCGACTATTCTGTCAGTGTTTACTGTTGTTGGAAGGCCACTGATGACGAAATCAGGTTCTCCTTGAGCAGTAATCGTGTTTGCTGGGGCGAGGGCTACTCCGTATCCGTGGGTGAAGGCCACATGCTGGTTTTCCCAGCCTGAGTTGACTCCGTCAAGGTTTAATTCTCTAGCTGCGATGACTACTGTTCGTATATCTCCGTCAATTTCGTAACGATCAACGTCAAGGTCGTCTGCGAATCGGAATTGTTCTCTTTCTACTTCAAGTGCTTGGAATGTGGGCGAAACGATCCCAGGGTCTAGCAATCGGAGATTATTTAGTGTGTTCGCATTTTGCTGGATAACTTCTGCTGTTAGAGCATTTTCAACGTTTGGTATGAAGGTTCGTTCGGTAATGTTTCCGGTTTCGCCTACGGAGAGCCCATAAGCTGTTCTGGTAGCTTCAATATTTCGTTCAATGTATTGTGCTTCGCGAGAAGATTCTGATGGTTCGACGACAAATCGTTGGTATATGGCTGGGTAGATGCTTCCGATTGCGATCGTTACAAAAGCCCAGAGACCGACTGCGACGACTGGGAGTACCCAGCCTCGTCGCCAGATATTGATGATCAGTAGGATCACTGCTGCTATGGATATAAGTATTAGGAGTTTGATTGCTGGTAGTTGGGCGTTGACATCTGTGTAGCTGGCTCCATCGACTACTCCTCGGTCGGAAAAGTTTAATGAGTAACGTTGGTACCAGTAGTCTGCTGCTTTGATTAAGGCAAGAATTGCTAAGAGAACTGAGAGGTGCCCTTTGACCGGGGCAGTGACACGATCGCCGGGAGTGTTGATACGTATTCCGCCGTTTAGGTAGTGGGCGGCGGCGGTGATGATCAGGACGACAATGAATGCTGTGAACATCCAGTTGATGAGAAATTTTATGAACGGGAGTTGGAAGACGTAGAACCCAATATCGAGGTTGAATTGTGGGTCTTTAACTCCGAAATCTTGACGGTTTCGAAAGAGGATCCAGTCCTGCCATCTACTGGCGGTTCCTACACCGAGGAAGAGGGAGAATAGTCCAGCGACCGCGATTCGGAATAATCCAGCTCGTGGTCCTATCGTGTCGTGGTATCGGCTGACGAAGTCTTCTTCTGGGCCTTTAGGTCTGTTGCGGGGCGCTATTCGGTCAGCGACGAAGAGATTTATCCAGAATAATAAAAAGGTGAATGCTATGAAGACGAGAGCTAGACCTACTTTTGCGAACAATACTCCTCGCCATACTGAGGTGAAACCTAGTGAGTTGAACCATAGGTAGTCTGTATAGAATCCGGCTATTCCTCGGAGCGAAACGATAAGCACAATGAGGGCCGCAATTGATAAAGCGACGATGAATCGGAACTTTCGAGAAACTCTTCGAGTAGGTGTTGGCCGTGATGGGACTCCACTGATGTCAGACATTAAGTTCTCCTACGACCATGCTTTAGGCAAGTGCATGTCTTCAGCTTATCTTGATAGGGCTTGCTTACTCTAATTGTTTTTGTTTTCTGCAATAGCTTCTGCGCAAGTTAGGTATCCATCATTGGGGTCAATGATGGGATCGCTCTTTTCGGGAATTGGTAGTTGTAAATTTTCTGCTATTTCTAGTCCGTTGCCGCCAAATGTTGAGAGTTCAATTACTGCGTCATTAAATGTGCTTACGCATCGCACTTCAAATCTTTCTCCAGCTATTCTTTCGACGATTGAGAAGCCAGCTGGTGGAACGAGGAAGACATCAATTCCGGACCGTGCTGCTGCTTCTGCTTTTTGCGCGTAGGCACCTACTGATCCCACGTTGCCGTATTGGTCTATTGTTCCTGTTGTAGCTACTGAAAGTCCTCCGGTTAATTCGC
>CAJWRY010000027.1 GCA_913046155.1 uncultured Candidatus Nemicrothrix sp.
TCCATGCGCCCATAACCCAAACATCATTAACTGCAACGCAAGCAACTAAGTCAACACCTGCTCCGGCTAGATCAGCTGCGCCCTCAGTGTATGTAGGTAGATGAAGGTTAGAACAACCCGGTGTGAAGGCTCCTGGAACAGCGAACAAAACAACTTTTCCAGACCCTAGAATGTCTCCGGAATTTACAGGAGTTGGACGCCCATCTTCGCCCAGTACTCGTATTTCAATATTTGGAATTGCGTCACCTACAGCTACGCCCATTATTACCTCACTTTTATTTTTGCTATAAACCTCACGAAGCTTAGCTTAAATCCGATGCACCAACAACTCTTTGAAATTCGCACTTTTGCCGGTTGTAAGGAAAACTCTCCAATTGTGGAGTGACACTCTTTAGATTATATTTAATACGAATAAGGGGGTCTGATGAAAATAAAGAAGCTTACTGAACATATAGGGGCTGAAATCTCTGACATCAGAATAGACAGCCTTGAACAATCCGAAGTTGATGAAATTAAGGAAGCGTGGCTCGCACACAAGGTTCTTGTCTTTCGCAACCAGCCTATTTCGGTTGAAGCACATATAGCGTTTGGTAAGCATTTTGGTGAGCTTGAAATTCACCCGTTTGCAGACAATTTGGATGATTACCCTGAAATTATTGTTTTGGAAGCTGGAGGCGACTCTCCTCGACAAAATTACAATGCTGCTCAAGATTGGCATATAGATGTTTCCTTTCGCGAGAAACCACCTATGGGTTCAATTCTCAGAGGGAAATCTATTCCTGAACATGGTGGGGATACTCATTTCGCTAATGCAGCCGCTGCCTATGAAAGGCTTGATTCTAACCTCAAAAGTCGCGTTGATGACTTGTTCGCAGTAAACGACTACACAAAGATGTTCGGACCAAGTACGCGCTTCAATAGTGACGAAAGCCATGAAGAGAATAAGACTAAGTTCCCTCCAGTTCTGCATCCTGTGATCCGGACCCATCCAGAAACTGGTCTACGTTCAATTTTTACTAATAATTTTTTCACTAGCCATATTGATGGCCTTGATAGAGAAGAGAGTGAGTACTTATTGGCAGAATTAGCTGAGGCAGTCAGAGATGAGGAGCTTCATTTTAGCGTCCAATGGCAACCTGAAACTTTTGTGATGTGGGATAATAGATGTGTTCAGCATGTTGCTACTGACGATTTCCTTCCGCTTTACAGGAGGATGGAGCGTGTCACAATTGCTGGAGATCGTCCGTTTTAGCTTTCTGGAGAGTCATTTAAACGGCGGGCCGCGGGCATCCACTTTGTGCCACCAGTTTCGTCAATCCTTCCAAGAAGAGTATCCCCTACTTTGTTAATCAGACCTATAAAGTTCTTTGAGAAGGTCTCACCTAGGTGTCTCCACGCCAAGGAAGACGTGTCGTCAAGTTTGTCCTCAAGTGATTGCCTGTAGGCAATACCTGACTGGTTTACTGTTTGTTCTCTTGCTAATCCGCGTTTTTCAAGATCCGCATAGGCAGTTGAAATAGTTTCATCATCAGCACCTCGGCTTCTTGGTAACCAATCTTCCTCATAGGACCTTCTGGCCCCATCCAAGATCCCAGCTTGAACTCCAGTTATGCCCTCAGCTATTAGCATCGCCCAGTGGGTATCTCCTCTCCATTCCCGTATACAGTTCACGGCTAACCAAGCATCAATCAGTGGGTCATCAAGGCGCCTGTGCCCTAGTTGCGCGGCATAAAGGACTCTCCCAGATATTGGGAGTGACTTTGCGGCATCCCAGAGCACTTCATTCATCGAAGCAAGTTCCTCACAAATATCTGGAGCATATTTCTTAAGCCCATTAGAAACGGCTGCGTCTCTAACTTTTATCGCATCTTCTACACCAGCATGCTCATTCAGTAACTTGTAGCTGGCGTGAACAAATTCTGGGTGTATTGAATAATACGCTGCTGACACTGAATCTGAGCCGGCTTTCCCCAATAGACCTGCTCTCGAGGTGACGTAATAGCCAAAGCCATCGGGAATCCCAAGTTTGGTGTATGCATTGATGGCATCGGGGTCCCAATAGATCCAACCGATTAATCTATGTGATACAAACGCTGCTTCCTTGCTGATTTCTCTCCAGTTGGTCATAAGAATTGCTCTACTTTGATATTAATTTTTAGGTAAAGTCCGCAGGAGTGGTTGACGAGAACGGTACGTAGCACACCGCCACATCCATTCAATAGGTCCGAAACGAAATCGGGTCAACCACGCTTTTGACCAGAGAATCTGCAAAGCCCAAACACAAGCGATAAAAAGCCACACTCCACTTCGGCTCATATCGCTTTTCTCAAAAAGCGTAGCGAATACCGTTATCCCAATAATCGTTTGCGTCAAATAATTGGTGAGCGCCATCTGTCCTACAGATCGGATTCTCAGTTTAAATCCATTATCAGGTCTCATATTCAATAAAGTTAGTATTGCGACATAGCCTATGGCTATTGGGACTGTTCCAATTGTGTTTGGGACTTGCCCAATAATAGCGACATCGGAATCATAGTCACCTGCTACCTGAATGAGGATACCGAAGATTGTAAGAGGAAAACCAAATGCAAAACACCTTCGGAGTATTCTTTGATAAAACGATTTCTCTTTCGCTCCGGATATGAATCCTGACCGATAGAGGCCAACGCCGATGAGCATTGCCCCCAAAGCCCTGCAAAAGGCGTCAAAAATAAACCAGAATGCGACTTCATCGCTCATTGGGTTCGACGCATACCAGAAGTCTCCCAGTGGCGCAGTTCCATCGTTGACCAAGGATTGTGTGAGTATGCCATTAAGCGCTGTGAGGCTAAAAAGCAGCGCACCTATCGAGAAGAGAAATTTGGTTGACCTTTTACGCAACAGATATATAACGGGAGCGCATATTCCATAGACCATGAGAACATCGCCTTCCCACATGATCATATGCAAGAAACCGATTACAAGTAACAGGAAATTTCGCCATAAGGTTAGTCTGAATGGCTTCCTGCCCTTCGCCTCGGCCCTATCAGCAAAGAGAACAATACCTGCGCCGAACAGCATTGAGAAGATGGCCATCGTCTTTTGATCAATAAATATTTCTCCGAAAATCCCAAAGATCCAGTCAAGCACACTGTCTGTTCCTTGCGAATCCAGGTTATTGTATGCAGGTTTCGGGAGGCCGAACATCATTGCGTTCATTCCGAGTATTCCCAACGTTGCAAAACCTCTGACATAGTCAAGGTTGGTGATACGGTCCTGCTGTTGAGTTGCTGAGGTGTTTGCTTTATTCATCGTATTCTTGCATTTCTCGTCTCGGCTATCTCTCTGCTTGAAGGGTAGGATGTTTATGTGTTCAGATCAAGGCCTGAAGGGAAAGCAAAGCGGAAGAAGAAGGACTGGACTGCACGTAAAAGGTCTCAACGATGGAGGGACTATAACGTTTGGTATCAACTCTGGAGAAGGTGACGCTCAATTCTCTTTAGCGTTAATTTTTCGTTGCATTAAGTCCCACGTCTGTTCTAAGTAATGCGCCTCAGCATCAATGAGGTTCTTGATTTTATCCCTCCATTCTTTCGGGATTTCAGGAGCATTACTCGGTTCAAGAATGACATCTAATTTTGCCATTTCTTCGAGTGTTTGATGTAGCGCTGTCGCTCGTCCTATTGTTGTTCCAACTGTTATACAACCATGCCATGGAATGATTATGGTGTTCGCTGCTCCAATTGCTTCCCCTATTGAAGCGAATGAGTCATCTGGGCTGATTGCTTGGTCTTCATGAAAAAAGCAAGCAAGATTGTGGCGAATTCTCAGTGGCCTAGAGAGACCAGCTAGCGCTGTACCCCAAAATCCGTGTGTATGCACGATTGCATTAATTTCTTCACGTCTTTGGTAGATCGCTGGATGAAATTCAAACCCCTTGCTGATCTCGCGTTTTCCATTGAGTACGTTTCCATCGTAATCAACTAGAAAAATATCGCTGTCAGTGACTTCGCGTAAAGTTCGATCGAATGCATTGATCCAGAAAGCCTCTTGCCCGGCAACCCTACGCGAGACATGACCTCCTATTCCATCTCCAAGCCCTGCTGCTCCTAACGCCTGGCAAGCGATAAGGACTTCATGTTTTTCAATTGGACTTTTCCCCATGAGAAGAATGTAAACCAGTAATTTAAATATCGCATCCCCTTTGGTCTTTTTATCAGCTTGATTACATAAGAAAATTCCTTGGAAGTAATGTCTAAGCAAGGAGAGAATTTGATGACAGATAGAGAAGAAAGTTTTGAAGATCTTAAAAATTGTGCTTTAACACCCGAGAGGGAACAGGAACTTCTAGACGCCCAACGTGAGTGCGTCTTTAGCTGGACGAATAAGAAGGGAGAAGCTGTCGGAGTTATAGTCTCTTATTTCAATCACGGTGGGAAAATATGGATGACATGTGCTGAGTCGAGAGCTAGAGTCTCCGCTATAAAGAGGTTTCCTCGCGCATCTGTTTGTATTACGAGTTCCGGCACAAGACTAGGTACTGGGAAAACGATCACTTACAAGGGTGACTGCATTGTGCACAAAGACAGAGAGACGCTTGACTGGTTTTATCCTGCCTTTGCGAGTGACCGACGATCAACGCAAGAAGGAGTTGATGCTTACATTCAACACCTTGACTCCCCTGACAGAGTTGTCATTGAGTTCATACCTGATTGGAGATTAAGTTTTGACAGTGAAGCGCTGTGGGAGCGTGCCCCATTAGCAGCATCGGATAAGGATGATCCGAGAAACAGTGGCGTTATTGACTAGCTAAATATTGTGTGGCGACCTTGGGCTGAAGTCACCATCGGAAGGTCAAGGAACGTTTTTATCCCTGGTGGTCTGGCTTCACATACTACTGATACTGAATTTGCGCAATGAAAGCCAGTTAAGCTGATACCCATCGCTGTGCGTTCTGGTTGCGTGGGGGCGTCAAGCTTTACGTCGACGACTAGGTTGACATCGCCTTCCAGACGTATTCTCCAACCCGAATCTTGAGGAATATCCATTTTCTTATCTAATCGATTCTGACTGAGATCATCCATAAACCAGATTTGCTCTTGGATGATTTCAGTCCCTTCCTTTGTAACTCCTACATGTCGATAATTATTTAGACCTATGGTTCCTTTGCTAATCATTCCGGAAGCGGTATCTATATCTTCGCTGGCAAGAATATAATTATGCTCTGCAGAGTATTTGATTATTTCACTTTTTAGCCCTTCAGCAATCATATCTATGGGCTCATTCCAAAAGTTTGTGAGCAGATCTTTGACTGGATTGTTGTCTGCTTCCTCGGGTGTTCGGCCGAGATTCATTAAATCTCTTATCACTCCCTCAGAACCATAATCTCTGCAATCGCCGTATTCTGTCATCGTGATCCTGTCTATTCTGTTGCATAAACCACTTAGTGTCAGAGGTAGCTTTTCAGCGATTCCTCCAGGGTTGATTCCCGAAGCATGAAAATTTACGCCTCCTTGCTGGCATGCCTTTTGGATCAATAATGCAGATTCACTATCTTGCACGAAAGGGAACCAGTACGGGCATGGGGTTATTACATGTTTACCCGATATTAAGATGGCACAGATCTCTTCCACATCCCATGGCATCGGCGAGTAGATCACACAATCGGCATCAGTTCTTAATATTTGGGTTGGGTCAACAGTGCAGGTGATTTCAGTTGAGTCAAGACCAACAATTTGGCCAGCATCCTTACCGTCCTTCTCAGGCGAATACACTTTGACCGCAACTAGTTCAAGGTTGGGATTCCTTATGACAGCTCGAAGTGAGGCTTGTCCAGTTATTCCTGTCGCCCATTGAATCACTTTATACCTGTTGTTCATTTCTCTCCCCTCAGAGCAGATACGTATTAGTTGTTTGTGAAAAACTAGTGCATTTGTGTTTGTTGTGAAAGAATTTAAACAAAACTGGGAGGCAAGATGACACAGATTTTAGGACAGTACTGCATTAACGTCAGAGATATCGATAAGGCACTTGAGTTCTGGGAGGGAGTTTGTGAGTTGCCTCTTCAACACAGAACTGAAATACCGGGCGTTCTTGAAGCGGTTTTGCAAGCAGAACAGGGCGGGTCTCGTATCCAATTAGCGCAACACCTAGAGAACGATGCCCCCATTGACATGGGAACTGCGATGTGGAAAATATATGTCAACACATCGGACTGTCAAAGGGTGTACGATCGCGCTATAGATGCTGGATGTGAGTCTGTAATGGAACCTGAGAAGCTTGAGAGGTGGCCTGTCACTGTCGCCTTCGTGAAGGATTTTGATGGGTATTTAATAGAATTTGTTGAACATCATGAGGGAACAAGGCCGGGAGTGCCTGATCCAAAGAAAGCTTAATTTAATCTAGGGGAAGGTTATTAGATGGAAACTAAGGAAGACACAGTAGAGCGGGCAAACTTTAAATCTTTTGCAGAGTCAACGCGCGAAGATTGGCAGTTGATTGTCTCGCAGCGAGAACCACTGATTAGTGCGTTACCCGGCCGAGTAACACAACAGCTTGAACTGCTTAGAGATGACTTTGGGGGCTTTCCCGTTGATCGCCTTGAGCACAGTTTACAAACAGCGACTAGAGCTGAAAGAGATGGACGCAATGATGAGTACGTTATGTGTGCCCTCATCCATGATATTGGCGACGTACTTACACCCCATAACCATCCAGATCTAGCTGCTGCGGTTCTTAAACCTTTTGTTTCGGAAGAAAATCACTGGATGGTAGCCCATCATGACGTTTTCCAGGGCTATTACTTTTGGCATCATCTTGGGGGAAACCGTAATGCGAGAGATGCGTTTGAAGGACATGAGTTCTATGATCATTGTGAAGAATTCTGCAGACTATACGATGCACCAGCTTTCGATTCATCATATGATTCGAATCCACTTGAACATTACATTCCGCTAATTAACGAATTTTTCACAAAAAATCCGTAACTTTATATGAAAATACCTGAAGCGAAATGGGCGGAAATCCATGTTGCTTTTCTTTTCGCCATTCTGCTGGGGCTATCATCATCGTGTTCCGCTAACACTTCGGATGCACCGTCAAAGGTTAGGCCGAACAAACCATCTACTCCGATTGAGGTGTCCGAAGACTTCAAAAAGGAAGAGAGTTCCGTGTTGGAAGAGAATCATGGTAAAGATGATGGTATGGATCATACAAATATGGAGTCGATTCGGGAGCTGAACGAACGAAGCAACCTTTCGCTTCAGCTAGAGGGGACAGGTATCAGGGAGGTAGTCATTGACATTGGCGACTTTTCTTTTGATGCGCTTATTGCCGGACCGTCTTCAGGAGAACCAATCATGCTTTTGCATGGGTTCCCCAATACTAATTACCAATGGCGAGAGCAGATCGTTGCGTTAGCAGAAGCCGGTTTCTCTGTGATTGCCCCTAATCAACGCGGATACTCAAGTGGTGCTCGACCTACAGGAATTGAATCTTACACATCAGAAAAGTTGGTAGAAGATGTCCGACAAATTGCTGATGCATTACATTGGGAAAGTTTTCACCTTGCAGGACATGATTGGGGCGCATTCATTGCTTGGGAGTTCGCTGGGAAATACCCAGATCGGCTTCGCACACTTATCCCCATTTCTGTTCCTCATCCAGAGGCATTTGCAATAGCGCTAGCTGATCCGAACGGCATACAAGCAGAAATGAGTTCATACGTTGAGTTTTTCCAGCAGGCCGAATCAACAAGTACTTTCCTGGCTGACAGTGCATCGCTATTGAAGAGTATCTACGAATCTGCTGGTCTCTCAACAGAGGAGATGGAACCCTATCTTCAGGTCCTTGGTAAACCAGAGGCGCTAGATGCCGCTTTGAATTGGTACCGTGCCAACAGCTTCTCCCCTCCTCTTGACCAAGCTACGAATAGGAGATCCGACACTCCTGATATTGAAACTCCAACAATGTATATCTGGAGTACAGAGGATACGGCCCTTGGCCGGCAGGGTGCAGAACTTACTTCTAGTTTTGTTTCAGGGGAATACCGGTACGAGGTTTTTGAAGGTGTCAACCATTGGATTACAGAAATTGCTGTCGAACAACTCAATACTGTGATGCTTGATTTCTTGAGTGAGAAGGTTAAAAGTATTGACTAAGCCAATAACAGCGAGAAATTACAGATTAGATGGACCCGAAAATGCAAGAGCGGTTCAATTAGGTCTCAGTAGCGCTCAATGGTGGCAACCCCCGATACCAAAAGAGAAACTAATAACACTGAGCCAGAGATCCAATCTTCGACCAATTCGAGATACCGTCATTTGGATATGCCTTTTGGTAGCATCGGGTTTTCTGCTGATTACTTCCTGGTTTAGTTGGTGGTCGCTTCCACTCATGATTGTGTACGGAGCGCTCTATGGAGGTGCCGCCGACTCACGATGGCATGAGTGCGGGCATGGCACCGCTTTCAAAAATTCTGGATTGAACACCGGAGTTTATTACTTAGCTTCCTTTCTTTTATGGCGAGAACCTACTGTATGGAAATGGTCTCACTACCGTCATCATTCCGACACAATTATCGTTGGTCGCGACCCAGAGATAGCCTTTCCTCGACCGACCGGACTCAAAGAATTCCCCTTATTATTCTCACACCTTGTTAATGGCCTGAAGCTTTTTCAAAGAATCTGTATACACGCTTCGGGAAAAATTGATACGCAAGTAAGGGATTACGTACCAGAGGAAGAACACAGGAAAGTGGTATGGGAAGCAAGGGCATTTACGCTTATTTTGGCCATCTCAGCAACTGCTGCTATCTGGACATGGCACCCTCTACCTATCCTCATCGTTGGTTTGCCAACAATTTATGGAGCCTGGCTGTTTATTTTTTTCGGCGTAACTCAACATGCTGGACTCCAAGAAGACGTTCTTGATCACCGGCTCAACACGCGCACTGTTTACATGAATCCAATTTTTCGATTTCTGTACTCGAATATGAACTACCATCTTGAACATCATTTATTCCCGGACGTTCCGTACTACTCTTTGCCCGCCTTACATATCGAGTTGCGGCCATACCTTCCAGAGCCGTCGCCTTCATGCTTAAACGCTTACAAAGAAATCTTCACAATTTTACGAGAGCAAAAGAGTGACCCGCAAGCAGAAATTACTAGCAGAAGCGTACCTGTGGTTGCGCAGTCCATATCCAGCGATGCAATTTACCCAATCCAAGTCAACGACTCCACTTCATATGATTTAGGAAGTTTATGCGACATTGACGTCGGGACAATGCGAAAGGTAGAACATGAAGGTAATTTTCATTTACTCTGCAGAACCACTGAGAGTGAAGTATTTTTAACCTCAGGTGTCTGTACCCACGGTAATGCTTTTCTCAACGACGGACTTCTCAAAGGGACTACAGTGCACTGCCCCAAGCACAATGGCCAGTTTGATGTGGAAACTGGTAAAGCTATTCAGAAGCCAGCAACAGAGAACTTGACGGTTTTCAATTGCGATATCATTGGTGATCAAATCACTACGGACTTTTCAAAAAAACCCAAATAGAGCGTTAAAGCCGATTTCCGTCTAGGATTACCATGCCATAGCTAGTGGGTGATTATGAACGGCGGAACAGAACAAAGCGGTGAGGGACACTCGCCTTCTCAGGTCGTTCGTAACGGCTTAATCGCCTGCACGTTAGGATACGCGTTTGTTGCGATAGCTCCTGTCATTGTTGCGTCATCAGAGGTTCATGGAACAGCCATCGCCTTTTGGAGATCATGGATTGACTTTTCGTTAATCGGTATAGTCTGTATTTTCCGCAAGAAAATGACGAAGGAAATGTTTCTTAAATGCGCTCCGGCGGGCATTTGTTTTGGTGCAAGTATTGGCTTATATTTTTGGGCGGCTCAAATGACGAGCATAATAAATGCCAGCCTTATTGTCGTTCTGCAACCAATTCTTTTCGTTGTGGCAGCTTACTTTATCTTCTCGGAAGCCTTCACGAAAACTGATGCAGCTTTTACAGTTGTAGCTATCACTGGCGCCGTATTCCTTGTACTGGTCGGCACAAATACTGGAACGAGCGATATCAAAGGCGATTTGTTGGTCGTAGTTTCAGTCAGTATTGGAGCGGCGTACTTCGTGTTTGGTCGCAAAACTTTACCAACCGTTCCGGTGCCTGAGTTTATGGCAGGAGTTTTCTTCTGGGGTGGGATTACACTCTCTACGATGATTTCTATTGGGACCGTTAACCCACTTACGAGCATTGGCTCTGAATGGCTCCGTATCTTCTCTGTCGCTGTGGTCACTTTGGTAGGTCACCTATTGTTAAATTACGCACAGGGCAAAGCACCGTTCCACATGATGGGTGTCTTGAACTTACTCATGCCAGTCTTATCCACATTCTTAGCTTTTTGGTTCCTTGACCAAGGAGTTACGGCACTTCAATTTACCGGTATGGCAGTTGTTATTTTAGCCCTAGCTTTACACTCCTTTCTTCGCTCTTCCGTATCGGATTCGCAAAAGTAGACAACAAGTGGCAGAATCTTGCCATATCTAGAAGGAGGGGCTTTGACTATCGGTTGGTTCATAGACGATACTCCCTCGAAGTCATTTCCTATTTATACGAGGGGAAATGTTGGTGAGGTCTTCCCTGATCCCGTTTCTCCCCTAACAGCTGACCATACATGGCGAGGCGCGGGAGATATTGGAGTAAGAGATTTTATGTATCGATTCACAATAGATCCTGATGAGGTGGACGAAGATAACAAATTAATGTTTGAGATCTTTGGCGGATACATGTATCTAAATCTAAGCGTCGCTCGCCTGATGGGTGCTCGTTCTTCTGGAATGACACCGGAAATGGTAGACATGGGGTTCTTTGGAAGTTCCTCTGCGCTACCTCCTTACAATCCACGTGAAAAAGACAATGACCCTGAAGTCTGTTCTCGTGTAGACGCTTTAATGTTCTCTTGGATGACCGCAACAGATTTCCCTGCTGTGAAAGCATTAACCGACGAAGTCGAGGAAGTCGTTGATAACCGGCCAAGCTTTGACGATCTTTCAGATAATGAACTCATCCTACGAATGAGAAACATGCTTCCGCTATTCGCTAAAATTTTCTCGACCCATAGCGAGGTGAGTGCCGCTGCATCCGTCACGTTGGGCGCAATAACTGGGATGGCTCTTAGTATTGGTAGGCCAGGCTTAGATTTGCGTATCGCCGGAGGGCTTGGCGGTGTTGCCTCCTCAGAGCCGAGCTTTGCAATGTGGGACCTCAGTCGTATGGTGCGCTCGTCGGATCAATTAAGTAGTGAACTGGATAAAGGTGTAGAGAACTTCAAGCAACAACTTGGAACAATTGAAGCCGAAGAATTTAAATCAACTTTAAAACAATTTATTACCCAATATGGGAGTCGAGGGCCCAATGAATGGGAGTTGCGCTCAAAAACGTGGGAAACACATCCCGAATTAGTCTTCTCGATCATCGATGCGATGCGGACTGCTGATGACTCACATGACCCCCGAAAGCGTCACTCCGAAGCGCAAAGCAGATCTAAAGAAGCTTTAAAGGAGCTCAGGGCCTCGGTTGCCGGAGATGAGACTGCCTCAGGAACACTTGAAATCGCTACTACGTCAAGCTCCATTTTCATTCCAGCGCGAGAACAAACAAAAACGAGTATTGTCAAAATCGTCCATGAAGTCCGCTTAGCTGCGCGAGAATTGGGACGGCGACTGTCAGCAGTTGGGAAGCTCGAGAAGATGGAACACATTTTCATGATGAGAGACGTTGACCTTGAAGACGCAATAGCGGGATCAATGCTTTCGATAGCAGCAGATCGAGAAAAGCAGTATCTCGCCTTATTTGAGTTAAACCCACCGTTTTGGTTTTCAGAGACGGTTCCTCCAAAAGAAGCATGGGAAGACACCTCATCCGTTACATCAAACCGAAAAGTACTTCAAGGCATGGGAGGTAGTTCAGGGACCGCTACAGGAACAGCGAAAGTGATCCTTGACCCCACTGATCCTACTGACTTCGAACCAGGCGATATTCTCGTCGCCCCGATTACAGACCCCTCTTGGACACCATTATTTGTGCCTGCGGCTGCCGTTGTTGTTGATGTCGGCGCCACAATGAGTCATGCAGTGATCGTGAGCAGAGAATTAGGAATACCCTGTGTCGTCTCAGCTACATCAGCAACGTCAAGGATTACTAATGGCATGAAAATCAGAGTGAACGGAGATACGGGAACGGTAACGATTCTTGACGATTAGGAGCAATGAGGAGCCCACTCAGCTTCAAGATACTGCTTATCGCAAAGCCAAGTAATAGTATCCTTTAGAGTCTCCTCTATAGGCCGCCACGCAGATAAACCTGATGCAGCGAGAAAGGGTTCATCGTCTCCAGGTACGATACCAAACATTATTTCAACAGCTTCAGCATCAACTATTTGTTCAAGGGCTTCTTTCGGAGTGGGAATCAGAGCACGATCACGCCCAGTGACCTCAGTAACAACTGCATGGAATTCTTGCCAATCCATAAAAGTCCCTCCGGCCACGTAACGTTTCGGTCCAGTTTCGGCATCCAATAGACCTACTATGCCTGAGGCTAAATCTCTTACATCTACCAAACACCAACCTCCACTGGAAAGGCTCATCATGATTTCGCTTTGCAAAGTTGGCACAAGGTTGGCTGCCAGTACATTTAAACCTAAATCTGTTGGCCCCGTAACACCTGTGGGGTAGATAATACTGATTGGGTAGCCTTTCTCTTGCAGAGACCTTGCATATTCTTCAGCAATAGCTTTAGATGCGTTATAGGGGTTCCCACCACCATGAACAGGGTCATCTCCAGATAATTTCGAACCGGTTGGAGGAAAGATAACCGACATTGTGGAAACATGGATAACCGGATCACAACCTTGAGATGTCGCTGCACCCAGAACTATCTCCGCGCCAGGTCCATTCACTTCAAGAGCGTGGTCCATTAAGCTAGGATCTAAACTAGTGAAAGCTGCAGCGTGGACACATGCATCACAGTCCGCCAGCGCTTCTTCAACTGTTAACTGATCCGTGATATCACCAAGGATCCCAACAACACCGTTTCCAATGCCTTGGATAGCTTTCATGCTCTCAAGCTTTGCCTTATCGCGAACTAGCGCTTGAACTTCGTGACCTGCTTCTATTAAAGCTCTCATTATGTGGCCACCTATGAAACCTGTTGAGCCTGTCAGCATTACCTTCATAATGTCCCCCTATTCTGAAGACACTACCTTATGAGCTAACAAAAGTCTCTTGGCCAGAAGCAGAACTTCTTGAAGCAAGTCTATATTCAAAGAGTGCAAGAAATTGATTCCTTCTTAACACAAGTACGATCCCAATATTTTCTGGCATCAAACTATTGGCCAAGACTACGCGAGATTTGGGATGAGTCAAAGACGCACCATAGATACTTTGGGAACGATTTGGAAACCAGAGATAAGAATTTAGGAGAAATCTTCAGTAAATTCCCTGAGACAAGATTCTCTTTCATGACAGAAACCGAACGACAGAAACTCAAAGCCCTACCCAAAACAGTAACTGTCTTCCGAGGAGGGCAGCAATCCTCCATAGCTGGGTGGTCATGGACATTAGATAAAAGAGCAGCTGAACGGTTTGGCTCCGTAAACGCTAGCGACAACAGACCACTTCTTGCAACCGTTACTGGTCTCTCTGTTGGGGCCATATTGGCGCTCATTGAAAATCGAGACTGTGATGAGCTCATCATCGATCCATTAACGATCACGCTAGAAACAGCAGAATTCGCAGATATTACTTTTGAACGCATCGTAACCTGAACTCAGCTAATCTTAGGAAATGTACCAACGGAGCAGACCGCTGAACTTGCTTAGAGTATTCGTAACGACTCTATGTGGAGGGATTCTTTTACTAGTATCAGGGTGTATAAAAGTAAACTTAGAGATAAATGTTAATGAAGATGGCTCAGGTACTTACGGAGGGGAATTCGCAATAA
>CAJWRY010000028.1 GCA_913046155.1 uncultured Candidatus Nemicrothrix sp.
ACTCTGGTCGCCGACATCGTCGCACGGCTGGCAAAATCCATGTCGACCGTGAACGTGTACCGCTTGCTATCGATCCTTGGCTCGTGTGGAAGAAATTTGAGGAAAAAGTCGCCAGGGACTATATCCCTTGTTTTTGACAATGCTCAAGAGCTGGTGAGCAACAGCAGCGACGACACACAATCCCAACAACGGATATGTGTTCAGGCGTTGTTTGATCGCATCATTGCACTGAAGAACAACCGTGATGCCCCGTCGGCATCTGAGGTAGAGAATGTGTCGAGGGTTAAAAAATGGTTGTCTAGTTACAAAAAAAAGACCCATGGCGAGCAAATCCCAACGCTGCGCCTCAACTTAAAAGACATTGTTGACCGAGAAAAGAGTGGGCGGTGGTGGATTGTTGGGGCATCTTGGAAAAAAGATACCGACGGAGAGAGTGGCCGGCCCGAACAGTTTGGTACAAAAGCGACAGGGTCTTCGAAAGCTGTTGGGAGAAAAGAAGTTTTTGGTGCAATAATTCAATCAATACTTATCGGGTTTTTATGATTTTTGATAGAAAGAAGATTCAGAAATCACCCTAGACTTGGATGAGAGCATCGAACAAGCGGATACACTTTCGGTCTGTGAATAGTTCCGTAAAAAATCTAGAAGATAACAAAGTTAAAGTTAACATCGAAGTCCCCGAGGACGTCATCGATGTTGCAATAGATGAAGCCTTCAAAAAAATATCCAAAGAAGTAAAACTTCCAGGTTTCCGCCAAGGCAAGGCACCGAGAAAAGTGCTTGAAGCCAAATTTGGAAAAGAATACGCGCGAAGCGAAGCTCTGAACGACATCGTTGGCGAGGTCTACTTCCAAGCTATCAATGAACATGAATTAGATGTCATAGCTCAACCTCAACTTGAACTCATTGAAGGGCAAGAATCTGGGCCTGCTGTTTTTGAAGCGACCGTTGAAGTTAGGCCAACTTTAAAGATAGAAGGATACAAAAATTTAGAAATAGAGTTGCCTAGTCCACATGTAACTCAAGAAGAAATAGACGAAAGCGTAAATAGGTTGCTAGAGCAAGCTGCCGAGCGGAACGAAGTTAGTCGACCTGCTACTACTGGCGACTTCATAACAATGGATTTATCAGGAGCTATTAATGGTGAGCCAGAAGAGAGTCTCACGGCTGAAGGATTTGTGTTTGAAATTGGATCCTCATTTATTATTGAAGAAATTAACGCATCTTTAGAAGGTGCTGAAATCGGTCAAGAAATTGAATTTGGAGGGCCACATCCCTCCGAGGAGGATACAGAGTTAGGTTTCGTGGCGAAAATTCTAACCATTGAAGAAAAGACCCTTCCCGAATTAACTGATGAATTAGTTGCAGAGCTCTCTGAATTTGAAACAGTCGACCTGCTAGTCGCTGATACAGAAGAACGCATGGGAGAGATGAAACGGAATCAACTGCCTGGACAGGCAACTTCCAAAATACTTGAAGCAATATCTGAGCTGGTGACTCAAGAAGTACCTGAGCCACTAATACAAGAACAAACCCAGCAGCAAGTTCAGGACATGGCAATGCGCATGGCTCAGCAGGGAATGCAATTTGAACAATTTCTTCAGGCGACAAACCAATCCATAGAGGACATCGTTGCGAACCTTAGGGAGCCGTCAGAACAAGCTGTGAGAACCGACCTCGCTTTACGGGCAGTTGCAAAAGCCGAATCAATTGAAGTTACCGAAAGCGACATAGAAAATGAAATTGAAAATGTTGCCAAACAGTATGCACTTCAGGCAGCAATACAAGCTGAAGAAATTGATTATTCCTTAGAAATCTCATCTGAAGAGATAGATGCGCAATTGTCTTCTCGTATTCAGACGGAAAAGGAAAACTTGACTAATTCTTTGGAAGAGAATGGTCAAATTCGAATCCTGAAAGCAGATCTACTCAAGCAAAAGGCCCTTAAACTAGTTGAGGATTCAGTTAAAATAAAGGACGAAGATGGAAACGAAATTGATAAAAAAGAAATCTTCGCTGAAAACACAGAAAATGAACCCGAATTGAGTCAAAATGGAAGTAACCCCGATGACCCCGATCCCAAGGAAGAAGAATTAAGTGAGTCAGATGATTGATGGACCAACTAGCTACCTAGTCCCGACTGTTGTTGAACAAACTAATAGAGGAGAGCGAGGATACGACCTCTATTCAAAACTGCTCAAAGAGAATATTATTTTTATCGGAACACCAATTGACGATGGAATCGCAAATTTAGTTTGTGCTCAGCTACTTCACCTTGAGTCAGAGAATCCAGATAAAGATATAAGTCTTTACATCAATTCTCCCGGCGGTAACATCAACTCCGTATTTGCCATCTATGACACCATGTCTTACATCAAACCTCAAGTAGCCACAATATGCTACGGTCAAGCCGTAGCTGCCGCTGCTGTACTCCTAGCAGCTGGGACGCCAGGGAAAAGGCTAGCGTTACCACATTCCCGAATCCTAATACATCAGCCATATGCGGGTGCTCAAGGGCAAGTCTCTGATCTAGAGATTGCATCAAGAGAAATTCAAAGACTCAAGAATCAACTAGAAGAAGTACTCGCAACTCACACTGGGCAAACAGTTGAGCAAATCCGCCTCGACACTGACCGAGATAATATTATGGACGCGTACGAAGCCAAAGAATATGGGATAATTGACGAGGTAATTAACTCACGCCCAAATGTTGACAACGCAGGCCCAATATCTGCTGTCTAATAAACGAAGGGGGAAAATGCAATGGCGAAATTCGGGGAAACTTCAGAATTACTAAAATGCTCATTTTGTGGGAAATCCCAAAAACAAGTTAAGAAGTTAATTGCTGGCCCCGGTGTCTATATTTGCGATGAATGTATTGATCTTTGTAACGAGATAATTGATGAAGAGCTCTCTCAACCATCTGAATTAGGGTTTGAGGAGCTTCCTAAACCGGAGGAAATAAATGCTTTCCTCGACGATTACATAATTGGGCAAGAACAAGCAAAAAGGATACTCTCCGTCGCAGTTTATAACCATTACAAACGCGTTCAGGTGGGAGAGAAAAGTGACGACGAAGTTGAACTTTCTAAAAGCAATATCTTGCTTATAGGGCCCACTGGGTGCGGTAAGACTTTAATGGCTGAAACGCTCGCAAGAATGCTCAACGTTCCATTCGCAATCGCAGATGCGACAGCGCTTACAGAGGCAGGCTACGTTGGAGAAGATGTTGAAAACATTCTCCTCAAATTAATTCAAGCAGCTGACTTAGATGTAAAGAAAGCTGAAATGGGAATTATCTATATTGATGAAATAGATAAAGTTTCTAGGAAAAGCGAAAACCCTTCAATAACAAGAGACGTATCAGGGGAAGGCGTGCAACAGGCGCTCCTAAAAATTCTTGAAGGAACTTCAGCTTCAGTTCCCCCACAAGGCGGAAGGAAGCACCCTCATCAGGAATTCCTGCAAATTGATACGAAGAACATTCTCTTCATTTGCGGTGGAGCTTTTGCAGGACTTGATGAGATCATTGAAAACCGAATAGGAAGTAGCGGAGTAGGTTTTGGTGCCGATATCCGGAATGCTAATGATAAAGACCTCACTGAACTCTACACTCAGGTACAACCCGAGGATCTCGTCAAATATGGACTCATTCCTGAATTCATAGGCCGGCTACCAGTTGTGGGGGCTGTCGGGAACTTGGAGAGTGATGCACTAGTTAGAATTCTCAATGAACCGAAAAATGCCTTAATTAAGCAATATAAGAAAATATTCGGTTTTGAGGATGTAAATCTTGAAATTACTGACGGAGCTCTTGAAGCAATAGCCACGCTCGCTCTTGAACGCCGCATAGGAGCTAGAGGGCTTAGGTCGATTCTTGAAGAGGTCCTCCTTGAAGTAATGTACGAGATTCCAGGCAGGGATGACGTTATTTCATGCGTGATCAATGAGGACGTAGTTTTGAAGACCGAGCCACCTAAATTAATATTACGAGGCGAGAGCGGTCTAGCCGCCTCATAGTCCATGCTAAGTCATAATGAATTTTGAGGAATCCTTACAATTTCTTAGCAGTCATATTAATCGCTCCATAACTAAGGAAAAGATTGACGATACTGCACTTGACAACATGCGCCTTCTGGCTGAGGCAATCGGAAGTCCACAAATGGACTTTCCATGCATTCACATAACAGGAACAAACGGTAAGGGTTCAACATCTGCCGTACTTTCTAAGATACTGAGCTCAATGGGGTTAAATGTAGGGACCTATTGTTCTCCACACGTAAGCTCAATTACCGAAAGAATACAACTAAACACTGAACCAATATCTGAAGATGAGTTTACCGAAGTCGTCACTCACCTAAAGCTAGTAACGTCAATGCTCAAGATAACTCCAAGCTGGTTTGAGTTAATGACAGCTGCAGCCCTTTCCTGTTTCGCCAATAATGCAGTTGATGTCGCCGTTATTGAAGTGGGTATGCTCGGCCGATATGACGCTACAAACATAGCAGATGCAAAAGTGGCGATAATTACCAACGTCGGATTTGATCATACAGATGGTTCTGAAGGCTGGAGAAAAAAACTTGCATGGGAAAAAGCAGGCATCATTAAAGATGGATCAGTCGTCTGCTTAGGTGATGTCGATGATGAGATAGAGCATCTCATTCTTCAGGAGGAACCTGCAAAGATACTGAGGCGTGATATAGATTTTGCATGTATTGGCAATGACCTTGCAATAGGGGGGCGGCACCTTTCTTTAAGAATAAATGATGTCGTCTATGAAAATATTTTCTTATCTCAACATGGCGTCCATCAAGGGCAGAATGCCTCAATAGCTCTCGCAGGGGCAACGGCATTCCTAGGGCTAGAAATACCCGCATCAATCGTAGAGAATTCTTTTCAGGATATAACTTTGCCCGGGAGATTTGAAGTCATTTCGACAGAGCCATTAGTTATTCTTGACGGTGCACATAATCCTCCTGGAGCCTTAGCGGCGGCGCAAACTTTGAAAAGTAGCTTTACTTTTGAGGGAACCAAAGCACTAATAGTGGGGATGACAGAGGAAAAGGATGCGGATTGGATGTTATCCAACCTTAACGCCAGCGAATTTGACTGCATATTCACGACTGAAGCCTCTAGCCCTCGTTCAATGTCCTCTGAGGAGTTAGCTAGGATAGCGTCAAAATATTGCTCAAAAACAATTGTTTGCCCTAACCCAGAAGATGCACTCAAGGAGGCAATTCAAATATCTTCCAGTGACGGGGTCATCTTTGGAACTGGATCTATGTACGTGGTAGGCGCTCTAAGAGAAGCTAATGAGAAATTTCAATCTGAACAAAAGTAAAAACATTCCGATAGGATTCCCGCATGAAACAAACTTTAGTACTTTGCAAACCAGATGCCGTCGAGCGAAGTCTTGTCGGTGAAATCATCTCACGCTTTGAAAAAAAAGGCCTCAAAATAGCCGCACTAAGAATGCTAACAATCGGCCCCGAGCTAGCGGAAAAGCACTATGCGGAACATATCGGTAAGCCTTTTTACAACGACCTAGTAGATTTCATAGGGAGATCGCCCGCTGTTGCAATGGTCATTGAGGGGCCTGAAGATACATGGGAGATCGTTCGGAAAATGATGGGTGCAACAAATGCTGCCCAAGCAGAACCAGGAACAATTCGTGGAGACTTTAGTGCTCTATTTACTGAAAACCTTGTACATGGATCTGATTCAGCTGAATCTGCTAAGAGAGAAATTGAAATATTCTTCGGCTAAAGAATATAGGCTGAACTTTGGGGGGTGCATTGCACTTTTCCAATGAAGTCGTACAATAAATATGCGGAGAGAGGCTCGTAACTCAATACAGTTTGGAGAGGCATAGGCAGATGAAACAGGTTGATTCCTAATGGCTTCAATACTTGGCGTTATGGGCAGAGATATGGCCGTTGATCTCGGTACTGCTAACACTTTGGTCTATGTTCGTGGTGAGGGGATTGTTTTAAATGAGCCCTCAGTAGTAGCCATAGATATTAGAGATGGATCTGCACTGGCCGTAGGGTCTGATGCGAAAAGAATGATAGGGCGAACTCCCAGCCATATCCAAGCCTCGCGACCACTGAGAGATGGAGTTATTGCCGATTTTGATATGTGCGAGCAAATGCTTCGTCACTTTATCGAAAAAGTCCATCAGAGTAGACTTGCTAAACCGCGGATGGTTATTTGTGTTCCTTCAGGAATAACCGGTGTTGAGCAGCGTGCGGTTCAAGAGGCTGCAGAGTTTGCAGGGGCTAGGAAACCTGCTTACATCATTGAAGAGCCAATGGCAGCAGCAATAGGTTCAGGTATGCAGGTTCAGGACCCGAGCGGAAATATGATCGTCGATATTGGCGGTGGGACGACCGAAGTAGCTGTTATTTCTCTTGGAGGCGTCGTTGCGAATAAATCTGTTCGTGTTGGTGGAGATGAACTTGATAATTCAATTATTCAGTTCATAAAAAAGGAATATAGCGTGGCTTTGGGAGTTAGAACAGCAGAAGAGCTCAAGATCAAACTCGCTAGTGCATGGTCAACTGAAGAAGTTTTCGCCGAAGTAAGAGGAAGGGACCTTATAACTGGATTGCCTAAAACAATTGTGACATCCACATCTGAAATTCGAGAAGCGATAGCAGAGCCACTGTCGGCAATTCTAGACGCAGTTAAGATGACTCTTGACGTAACACCTCCCGAATTGGCTGCAGACATCATGGAAAAAGGAATTATGCTTGCTGGAGGAGGGGCATTGCTAACTGGTATGCCTGAATGTATAGCTCACGAAACTGGAATGCCGGTATGTGTTTCGCCAAACCCGCTGCACGCTGTTGCATTAGGCTCAGGTAAATCATTAGAGGCGTTTGATTCACTAAAAGGGGTACTTTTCACCTCCACTCAAATCTAGAAGGAGAGGGTTGAATGGCTGTGCCACAAAGAAGCAGTGGCTCTCGGTTTACACTCGCAATTCTTCTATTGACATCTGTAACGCTAATCTCCCTTGATGCTCGTGGGTATGAACCCCTAGCAAACCTTCGAAAAGCTACTACAGCTATTATCCAGCCATTCAGAAATATAGCGAGCACAGTTTTTGATCCAATAGCGGATGCATGGGAATCTCTCTCTGAAGGAGACTCTCTGGAAAAAGAAAATGCACTCCTACGCGAGCAATTGAGCGAGCTACTTGAATACCGCGTAACTACTGAAGGTGCAGTTGAAGAGTTAGCTGCACTACGCACGCAACTTGACCTCGAAAACCTGGGTGGCCAGAAAACAATTGTTGCTGAGATTACTGCACGCTCAGTCTCAAATTTTGATCCCTACATAATCGAAATTGGTAAAGGAACTCAAAGTGGAATTAGGGAAGGAATGGCTGTCGTATCCGTCGGTGGATTGATAGGGCGGATCGAGGACCCAGGTCTGCGCAGTTCGCGTGTCCGACTTATAACTGACCCAAATGTCAATGTCGGGGTTCTAGCTGTTGGAACGAACGAAATAGGAATTCTCAATGGAGGAGGTGTAGGCCAACCTCTGAAAGTATCTGATGGTATTCCAGTCTCAACTGACGTAGAAATTGGATCAATCATGGTAACAAGCGGTTCCGAAAGAAGTCCTTATCCAGGTGGTTTCGCTGTCGGAACGATTCTAGAAATCATAGTAGATGAGATTAACCTCGAAAAAGAGTTGGTCGTTGCGCCTACGGGACAATTAGAAAATCTAGAGTTCGTGACGGTTATCTTATATCAGCCGACAGCTTCCGACTCAGGTGGAGATAGATAATGACTTTCCTTCGCGCACTAAAAGCAGTCGCAGTTCTGGTAGTTCTTTTGATATTGCAACTTGAGTTGTTCGCGAGTATTCGATTTTTTGGTGTTATGCCTGAAATGATGTTGGGAGCAGCAGTAGCTTCAGGCTGGCATGGGGGCCCAACCGATGGAGCCATATTGGGCTTCGCAAGTGGCTTCCTTGTAGATTTATATTTAGCTTCCCCATTGGGCTTAAGCGCCCTAACGTATGCGTTAATCGGATACTTGCTTGGAATAATTTCTGAACTTATCGCTGAGGACGTTGAGAGGATCGTCCGTACCGTAATTTCTCTTGTAGGCATAGTTCTAGGCTTGGTTACGTTCGTTCTATTTGGGGAACTCATTGCAGAACCTAATCTTTATAACAAGAATTTTGGAAAAATCTTGGTCGTAGGGGGACTTTACACGGGCTTATTTATTCCGGTACTACACTTTTTGATGGAATGGGTATTTCACCAAGGTAATTACAGAAATAATCAAATTTCAATGACCCGAGTGCAGCGGAACTAAGGGATCAAAATGTCTGTTAGTTCAAGATATCTCCCTCAATCTCATAGACTAAGACTTGCAGTGCTAGCAGCAGTAGCGATTTCACTTTTCGTTCCTTTGGTTGCCAGACTTTGGTACCTTCAAGTTATTAAGGAAACCGCTTTTGTGGAGCGTGCCGCAGATAACACTACCGAAACTATTATCGAACTTGCACCACGTGGAAGAATACTTGATGCAAAGGGAAGAGTATTAGTAGATAATAGAGCATCGATTTTAGTCACAATAGATAAAGAAGAAATGTCTACAGTTGCCGAAGACGATTTACAAGACTTGTTCTTTGATTTAGCGACTGAAATAAGTCGCTCAGGAAATCTTACAAAAGTACAAGAAATAGAATCCGCGTATCGTTCAAACAGGTATGGCCCATTTGCCGAGGTGCCAGTGGTTCAGGATATTTCTGAGGAATTGCAAATTTACCTTGCTGAGTACTCATATAAATTCCCTGGAGTTAACACAACAGTTACGACTGTTCGTGATTATCCATATGGCTCGTTAGCTGCACATATTCTTGGCTATGTTGGTCTTCTCAGCGAAGATGAAATGCCCCAGGTCGCTCTTAAAGAAAAAACATATCTAGCAAACGATGAAATCGGTAAAAGCGGAATTGAACTCTTCTATGAAGATGCACTTCGGGGAACGCCTGGAACAAAGGTAGTTACTGTTGACAAATTCAATAATATTCTTGAAGTCAATGAAGAAATTCCAGCTAAAGCCGGAAGCGATGTTCAATTGACAATTGATATAGACCTTCAAGCTTTGGCCGAACAAGAATTAGCTAGAGGGTTATCTATAGCTAAACAACAACCAACAAAGTTTGAAGAAGAAGGAGTCGTGATCTTCAATGCTCCTGCTGGAGCAATGGTCGTGATGGATCCAAGAGACGGGTCAATCGTAGCAATGGCCTCTTACCCAACATTTGATCCTGAATTATTCGTATCTGGGATAAGTAATGACGATTTTGACGAACTCACTGATCCTGGGAACTTTCTTCCACTACTTAACCGAGCCATACAGGGAACATATCCTCCTGGTTCAACATTTAAACCGTTTACCGCCTATGCAGCACTTGATACAGGCCTAATAGGTTCACGCGGAATTTTGAGCATTAACGACCCCTTCTATGATGAAGGAGTCTTCCTGATTCCAAGTTGTGAGGGTGGAACCTGTCGATTTCAGAACGCAGGCGAAGCTGCCTACGGTGATGTTGATTTAAGGCTAGCGTTGACGTACTCATCCGATGTTTATTTCTATAACCTTGCCGCTAGCTTCGATATTCTTCCAGGCTTTGACCTTGAGTCAGTTCAGGTAGCGGCAAAAAGTTTTGGCTACGGTAGCCGAACGGGCGTCACACTTGCCGGTGAAGGGAGCGGCAGGATCCCAACTCCGGCCTCACGCAGAGACGCATATCGTGAGAACCCAGATGCATTCCTTACCGGTCAGTGGCTAACAGGGGATACTTTGAATACCTCAATTGGTCAAGGGGATGTCTTAGCAACTCCGCTTCAAATCGTTAACTCATATTCTGCATTAGTTAATGGAGGGACACTTTATGCACCAAACTTAGGACAACGTATCCTTGACCCCATTACGGGAGAGACACAAGTAGAATTTGCTCCAAGAGTACTGAAAGAAATCTTTCTCCCAGATGCATTTTCAGAACCGATACTTGAAGGCCTCGCTGCTGTAACAACATGGCGCTCGGAAATCGGAACTGAAGGAACTGCATATAATGCATTCAAAGATTTTCCTCACGAACAGTGGCCTGTCTCAGGAAAGACAGGAACCTCTGAGAAACAAGTAGAAAATACATTGATTGCAGACTACGGGTTATTTGTCGGATGGGGACCTAATCCAGATCCAGAATATGTGGCTGTAGTCGTCCTTGAAGAGGCAGGGTTCGGAGGCCAGGTCGCAGCACCAGTAATCAGAAGATATTTTGAGACCATAGCTTTAGGAAGAGTACCTGCTTTCCTAAGTCAAGCCGAAAAAGATGAAATAGCAAAGGAAGAGGCGGCAAGATTATCACTTAATCCGGTTACGGAAACGGAAAATACAAATGAGGAAAATACTACTTCATGAAGACTCGAAGAAACCGTAAAAATCTTAATTTAAACCCAACTGGTGACCCTTGGTCACCCTGGCTACACGTAGATATAGCCCTCGTGCTGAGTAGCATTGCGCTAGCCATCATTGGGGCATTTATGGTTTACAGTGCTACTCGGGGAAACGATCCAGAGTCATACGATAGGGCATACCTTAATCGGCAATTACTGTTCCTCGTAGCGGGAGTAGTAGCAATGGCTACAGCAGCTTATTTTCCTTATCGGAGAATTCGAGATTGGGTACCCGCAGTTTTTTGGGGTGGAATGTTTCTCCTCCTGCTTGTCCTAACACCACTTGGAGTCGAGAGAAATGGAACAAAGGCATGGTTTGAATTTGGGAGCTTCCAACTTCAACCATCAGAACTATGCAAAATAGCTTATATCTTCATGCTTGCTAACTACCTTGAGAGATTTAATGGGCGCCTAGATGCTCGTCAATTAGGTAATGGGCTTTTGCTAGGTCTCATTCCGATCGGACTAATTCTATTAGAAACAGACGTTGGAACTGCTCTTGTGTTCATAGCCATAACAATGGGAATGTTACTCGTTGCAGGAGCACAAACAAAGCATATTCTAGTACTCACAGTTGTAGGGATAATCCTATCTACATTGGTTTGGAGCAGTGGAGTACTGCAGGACTACCAGCAGGACCGACTCACATCATTCATTGATCCAGCTTCAAGTCAAACGGAAGCAGCCTACCAGCAAACACAAGCACAAATTGCTATAGGAAGTGGGGGATTAACTGGTCAAGGTTTTGGGCAAGGCCAACAAACGCGTGGAGAGTTTGTTCCTGAACAACACACGGATTTCATTTTCTCAGTTATCGGCGAAGAATTCGGTTTTGTCGGGTCAGTCATCGTACTAGCCTTATTCGCTATCGTAATGTGGCGCTGCATGCGCACAGCTCGGAAATCACCGGACTTATTGGGAACTTTAATATGTTGTGGCGTACTGACACTTTTTGCTTTCCAAATGTTTCAGTCAGTAGGAATGACACTAGGCATAATGCCCATTACAGGAATCCCAATACCCTTTGTATCTTATGGTGGGTCCTCGGCAATTTCCTGTTTCGTAGGGATAGGCCTGGTCCTCAACATACATATGCGTCGATATCAGGTTGTTTAATACTATAACGCTCCCTGAGTAGTAGAATAAGATACAGGAAAGGCAATGTGAATGAGCACCATATGGGAAACACTTGAAGGTTACCTTGACCAAGTCGAAAAGCCAGCGCGCTATATCGGCCTTGAACAAGGTGCACAAAAGCCATCTCATAAGAAATCAAATGTTGCATGGTTGCTGACATACCCCGATGTCTATGAAGTGGGCCTTCCTAATCAGGGGCTGCAAATTCTGTATGAGATCCTTAATGAGTCACCAATTGCAGAAGCAGAGCGAGCATATGCGCCATGGGTTGATTTAGAGGAAATTATGCGAAGGGAGCGTATACCACTATTTAGCGTGGATACACACCGACCAGCAAATGAATTTGATGTAATTGCATTCAATCTCTCCTCAGAACTCGTGTATACCAATCTTATAAATTGCTTAGACCTTGCAGGTGTGCCTGTGATGTCTTCAGACCGAAATGGAAAGCACCCTATCATCGGAGCGGGTGGACATTGTGTCTATAACCCCGAGCCACTTGCAGATATTGTGGATTTCTTTGCATTGGGGGACGGGGAAGAGGTTGTTTCTGACATTACGGAAGTCATTCATCAGTTCAAATCAATTAAAAACGTCATGCAAAGTCGGCAAGAATTGCTTTTTGAACTATCCAAGATCGAAGGAGTATATGTTCCTAGCTTGTACGAGGCTACTTACGATATAAATGGTGCTCAGCTACTAAAACCTATCAGCGACGAAGTTCCGGAACTTATTGAAAAGAGAACCATTGTTGACCTTGAAGAGTGGCCCTATCCTAAAGAACAATTAGTCCCGATTACCGAAGTAGTGCACGACCGATTGAATGTGGAAGTATTCAGAGGTTGCACACGAGGGTGTCGGTTTTGCCAAGCAGGAATGATTACCAGGCCTGTTAGAGAAAGATCTGATGAGCAGGTACGAACCATGGTCCAATCTGGCCTGAAGCGCACAGGATATGACGAGGTAGCGTTGACGTCTCTCTCCACTGCGGATTACAGCGGTATAAAAGATGTGGTAGAGGAAACCATAGCCGATCCAGTGAATTGTGGCCAAGTGAGTATCTCGCTTCCATCGTTGCGCGTAGATGCTTTCACAGTAGATATCGCTGCGAGCATACAAAATGCACGGCGAACAGGACTAACTTTTGCTCCAGAGGCGGGGACATGGAGGATGAGGCAAGTCATAAACAAACTAATCCGCGAAGAAGACCTTTATGGAGCGGTTGAATCAGCATTCTCACAGGGTTGGCGAAGAATGAAACTCTACTTTCTAATAGGGTTACCAACAGAAACAGACGAAGATACTCTCGGAATAGCACGTTTGGCAGCAAACTGTGTCGCTATCGGGAAACGCTACACGAGTGCTGCATCAGTTACGGTGAGTGTTGGGGGATTTGTCCCAAAGCCCTTTACTCCTTTCCAATGGTTCGGGCAGAACACTCTTGAAGAATTGGGCCGAAAAATCCACATGCTGAAAGACGAAGTTCGGAAAACAAAAGGAGTAAAACTTAAATGGCATGACCCCAAAGCAACATTAGTGGAGGGAATATTAAGTCGAGGCGATAGGAGGCTTGGAGAAGTCTTAAAAAGTGTGTGGTCAACAGGAGGAACTTTCCAAGAATGGAGCGAGTATTTCGATCTAGATTTGTGGATTGCGGCAATGGAAAAGGAGGACCTAGGATACGAATGGTTCGCATACCGACACCGAGATATAGAAGAGCCTCTTCCGTGGGATCACCTGGATGCTGGACTGTATAAAGACTTCCTATGGCAGGAATGGCGCGATGCCCTAGAAG
>CAJWRY010000029.1 GCA_913046155.1 uncultured Candidatus Nemicrothrix sp.
GGCGATCCGCTTCACCCCTCTGCCAATCAGACGTATTAAGGTTACCCATCAGAGATGCCTCAGTTGATGGTGCCACCTGTGGTTTCGCCCTAAGAAATCTCACTGAGCTAGAACCATTCTTCGCTGAAGTTAATCGAGTGCTCAAAGTAGGTGGCAGAATTGGCTTCCTTGATGTAGCCGAGCCCGAAAACAGATTCTTAAATTGGGGTCACCACATATATTTTGACCGAATCGTTCCAAAAGTCGGGGCTCTGTTATCTGATAAGTCTGCCTACTCTTACCTTCCAAAATCTGTTTCGTACTTGCCACCTCATCAGGAGATAGCGGCAATGATTGAAAAAGCTGGATTTAAGCAGGTAGAACGAAAACTGTTTGCCCCAGGCTCAGCCCAATTATTTACTGGGGAAAAAGCCTAGGGATTCATGAACCTGCAGGAAATCGCTTTGAAATTCATCAAATTACGTAATTCAAAGACCTGACACCAAGCCAATTGAAAGCAAAATTCCAGCCAGCAAATGAAGTTTTGCTGTATTCTCAAGTATCTTTATAAGATCTTCAGCGCTTTCTTTAGTGTAAATATCCTTAATTAATTTCAGAGATAGTGGGATAGCTACAAGCGTAATGAGGGCAAGATAGGTGTAGAGCATAGCTATCAAGACATACATCCCCAAAGATCCGAGGAGTAAAAGCGCAAAGAACGTTTGGGTTTTTGCTTTACCTAACCGAACCGCAAATGTTTGTTTGCCTGTCTCTGAGTCAGTTTCAATATCTCTGAAATTATTCACCACAAGGAGCGCTGAAGCTAAAAGACCTACCGGCACGCTACACAGGATAGAAATCGATTCGATGGTCTGGCTTTGAACGTACGAAGATCCCACAGTCGCCACTAACCCAAAGAAAACAAAAACTGAAATCTCTCCAAACCCTGAATAACCATACGGTTTTGATCCTCCTGTATAGAACCAAGCAGCTAAGATCGCTAGGCAACCAATAAGGATCAAGAACAGGCTTGTAACAATTGCGAGAACAAGTCCTGCAATAGCAGCTACCAAAAATGATATTCCCGCCGCTAACTTTACTCTTTTAGCACTGACAAGCTCAGACCCCACAAGTCTTCTTGGACCCACTCGATCTTGGTCGGTTCCACGAATTCCATCAGAGTAATCATTTGCATAATTAACTCCGACTTGCAGTGCAATCGACACGACAAGGGCAAGTAAAAGCCTATAGATGGTTAAACTACTCTCTACTGAAGCAGTTCCGACAATAACTGGAACTACTGCTGCGGGTATAGTCTTAGGCCGTGCGCCCTCGAACCATAATTTTAGTTTTGGGAGTTGACTCATATAACTCTTAGGACGAAAGACCTCCAAGTATGGCTTTGACCTCCATAAATTCTTCTAAACCGTGAGTGCCCCATTCTCTTCCATTGCCTGATTGTTTGTAGCCACCAAACGGGGCATTAAAGTCTGGACCAGCTCCATTTACATGCATGTTGCCAGTTCGGATTCGTCGCGCTATTTGCACTGCTCGGTCGTGACTTCCAGAAATATATCCTGCTAATCCATAGACTGTGTCGTTAGCTATTGAAATTGCTTCGTCATCGTCTTCGTAGCCTATTAGAACTAGAACCGGGCCGAAGATTTCTTCTTGGGCTATTTGCATATCATTGGTGACATTTGCAAAAAGAGTTGGCCTGACATAGTAACCCTTTTCAAGCCCATCGGGTCTTCCTAGACCGCCACAAACTAACTCTGCTCCTTCATCAATACCTGCTTGAATCAACCCTTGGATTTTGTTCCATTGCATTTCTGAAACAACGGGTCCTATAGTCGTCCCATCACTTGTGGGATCTCCTACAGCTACTGCTTCCATTGAGGCTTTCGCAATTGCTTTTGCTTCTTCCATCTTTGAATTAGGGACAAGCATTCTTGTACCTGCGTTGCAGGATTGGCCTGAGTTCATGCACATTCCGAAAGCATCACGACCTACTGCTTCTTCGAGGTTTGCGTCGTCGAGGATTATATTGGCAGATTTGCCTCCGAGTTCTTGAGCTACACGTTTAACGGTAGCTGCAGCATTTCTTGCTACCTCAATTCCGGCTCTTGTTGAACCGGTAAATGACATCATGTCAATCCCTGCGTGACTTGATAAGTATGCTCCTACAGTTGGCCCATCGCCATTTACTAAATTAAATACACCTGGAGGGACTCCAGCTTCGTGCATTACTTCAGCAAATATTATCGCGTTAAGTGGAGCTACTTCGGATGGCTTGAGGACCATCGTGCAACCAGCTGCTAAGGCTGGAGCTACTTTGCAGGCAATTTGGTTTATCGGCCAGTTCCATGGAGTGATCATCCCAACTACCCCAACAGGCTCTTTCACAATCAAACTTTTTCCTAATTCTTCTTCGAAATTGAAGTTTGCCAAAATACCAGCCGTAGTAGCGAAATGGAATAGGCCGGTTCCAGCTTGGGCTGCTTTGGCTAGACCACTGGGGGCTCCCATTTCTGAAGTAATCGCTGTGGCTAAATCCTCAGACCTTGATCCGATTATCTCAGTTATTTTATTTAAGAGTTCAAGCCGTTCTTCAACTGTTGTTTGGGAGAAAGTTTCAAATGCATTCTGTGCTGCTGCAACAGCTGCATCAACGTCTTCGTGCGTTCCCAGAGCAATTGTCCCGATAACATCCTCAGTTGCAGGATTAATAACGTCTACGGTATCCGATCCGTTGGGCTCTACCCATTCGCCATTTATATAGAACTTTCTATTGTTACTCATATCAACTCCATTGGTTAGTCTCCTCATGAGATTACACGAGGTTTAGAGTCCCCAAAAGCTCAGAAGAGATCAAGACTGAGATTATTATCAAATACTCTTTAATCACTCACTTAACGACTGATCAAGTAAAAATATCTAGGCTACTTTTTCAAGTATATGCACACCGCAAGCAGACCCAAGACCAATTACATGAGCCAGCCCGACTCTTGCCCCTTCAATTTGACGGTCACCTGCTTCACCGCGTAGGTGCATAACGATCTCGTGGATGTTAGCAATCCCGGTAGCAGCGATTGGGTGACCTTTCGATTGCAAACCACCTGAGACGTTTACGGGTTTGGCGCCATCACGCCAAGGAGCTCCAGACTCAAAGAAGTCAACTGCGCCTCCCTCTTCACAGAGCATTAAATTGTCATAATGAACAAGTTCCGCGGTTGCGAAACAGTCATGAAGTTCAACTAGGTCTAGGTCTTCGGGCCCGATACCTGCTTCTTCGTATGCCTGAGATGCAGCATTTCTAGTTAATGTATTTACATCCGGCAGTATCTGGCACCCATCTACGTATGGGTCCGAAGTTAGTACTGAAGCTGATATTTTCACTGCCCTCTTTTGCACTTCTAGTGGCATAGATTTCATCTTCTCATCGCTGACAACGATCATAGCCGCTGCTCCATCGCAATTTCCCGAACACATCGGTCTTGTATTCGGGTACGCGATCATAACATCGTTCATTATCTCCTCTAGTGTGAATCTCTTCTGGTAAGCGGCTAGGGGGTTAAGCGTTGAGTGAGAGTGGTTCTTCTCTGAAATTTTAGCGAAAAGCTCAAAGCTAGTACCTCCATATTTATGCCCGTATTCCATTCCAACTTGAGCGAAGACGCCGGGCATAATGCTTGTTCCTATCCTTCCTTCAGTTGATGAAAGCGCCCCAAACCGGCCACTTGGCTGCCACGTCTCCGATTCAGGCTTGGGGCCTCTTTGCCCTAATAAGCCTGCACCGGCTAACTTTTCTACTCCAACTGCCATCCCCACATCAGTTTCTCCAGCCTTGACCGCCATTATGGCTACTCGCAAAGCAGTTGCTCCCGTTGCGCAGGCGTTAGAAACATTGAATACTGGAATTCCAGTTTGTCCAATCTGCTTTTGTAATTGCTGGCCGATACCTGCACCTGCATTCATAAGATTACCGACGCCTAGCACGCCAACTTCTGAAAGCGAAATACCGGCATCCTTTAGTGCTTCACGGCTGGCCTCTGCAGCAAGATCTACAACATCTTTATCAGGGTGTTTACCAAATCTGGTCATATTAGATCCGATAATCCAAATTGTGTCTGATCCCATTTTTTCTTCCTATCTATATTGGTTCAAAGCCAAAAGCTATTGCTTCTGTACCTTCACTATCTTCTCCCATTGAATACGTCATTAACTTAACCTGCATGCCCAGAGTCACATGTTCAGGTGAAGGCTCAACATTCATGATTGTGCATTTGACGCTAGTTCCTCCGCAATCGACGACTGCAGAAACGTAGGGAATAGGGCCCATTTGAACGATGCTGAAACTTGTAACTATTCCCTCTTGATCAATAGCTACGGAACGAAATTGATCTTCAAAGCAACTGGCGCATGCATTCCTTCGATCAAAATATCTCGCACCGCAACTCAGACATTCTTGAGCCTGCAAATAAGGAGGATTGTCAAGAATTAAGTAGTCAACAAAGGGGATTTTTCCGGATGTTTCTGTGGTTTCCTTTTCCTGAGCTTCTGACAACTTCCCTCCGATCTAAATAGAATATAGCGTTCTTTTTGATACCCATACTCTCTTGCCTGAAGATTTAGAAAATAAGTTCATCTAATGTAGCTCTTCCTCTTAAGGTGGATTTGCTTGCTCGTTGATGTTTAGCTGGATGTCCTATCGCTATAGTGCCAATTGATTTATATTCTTCAGGAATTGAATATTCCCTTTTCAATGCATCTTCATGGCTAAAAATTCCAAAAAATAATGACCCTAAATTATCTGATTCTGCAGCTATCAATATTGACATCGTTGCCATTCCCCCATCAACCCACCAATACGGAGTTGACCAATTCTTTTCCTCTTCCCCTAATCCAGTGCTTTTCTTGTCGTCCTCCGCATACCGTTCAAGGTAACTGCTTGGATTAACCCAGACGATTATCAAAGTTGGAGCGTTGAGTAGCCCAGGCCATGGAAACGAATCTTTTGTATTGTCATCTAATGTTATTTTCCAATACGAGTCTGTATTCTCATTTTCGAGAAGCGAATATCTTATTCCTTCAGTGTTCCCTGCTCTTGGAGATGACCTAGCCAAATTAATAAAACTTCGAGCTTGACCTGGCGACAACGGTTCTTTGGTGAAATTTCTCACCATTCGACGTTGGGTGATAACACCGGACACAATTTGAAAATTTGAAAGCGATTCAGGACCCGAGTTTTTCAAGTTTCTCCGCCATAGCCCAAGCTACCACCACCATAGCATCGCCACTTTCGTGATTAAGATCCGAGAACATACCGAGCAAATCTTTATCAATCTTCTCAGGTTTAAGACTCTCATGATCAAATACACATGGCTTGGAACCATCTCCGACTGCTATGAATTTCTTATCGTCAAACCCTAGTTGGGAGAATCCAAGTCGTTTTGCAAACCGACGACCCCATGCACGCTCTTCCCCAGTTGGCCTGTAAGAAGGTTTAGGAAGTTCATCAGTAAGGTCTTTAAAAACTTCTAAACCACTCGGAGATAGAATCGTAGTTCCGAAGATAACATCTTCATCGGGAAAAGCCATTAGAGCTCTGTGATAGAGTTCATTCATCAACGCTTTCAAAGCTGCGTTCCTCTTATTATTTCTCATGACTGCGCCGAGACCCATAATCACGGCAGGAGTTCCACCTATCCTCTCAAGGGTACAGAATACGTAACCTCTGAGTTTTCCACTTTCTCGTGCAGTTGTAAGGAGAACCCATTCTTCGGCTTGCTTTGAAAGCACGCCCATTGTGAGAGCGTTGGGCGAATCAGCTGATAAAGATTCAAGTTCCCCTAGCTCGGCATCCGTAACAGCAGTGCAGTCTTTCGTTTCAACCTCAAATCCCATGTCTGCCCCAAACGTATGGTAACTCACCATCTCCTAACACCATTTCAGTCGGTAATTACATTTTGCGCAACTTAAGAGTTGTCAGTTTTAAGTCAAAATACATTCCGCTCCAAAGAGAACACGAAGTTCTCCAAGTAGTCCACTGTCAGGGTCCACCCGGACATCGGCGCCAAGCCAAATTCTCTTAGACCCTAGGTGCACGTACACATCGCATTCACCAGAGTGTTCAGACAATAACGAAGCAAGGTTTTCCAAATGTTTAGTAGTTGTTCCGGTTGAAGGGATCTTGACATCTATTGACGTGACTTTGCTCTCCACGTCGCTTTTCAACTCCTCAACTTCAAGACAAATTACCTTTGAATTTTCATCTCGCCTATCTACACGACCCGTCACAATTACTGGGTGATCAGTAACAAGTTTATGGCCTACCTGAGCCATAGCTTTTGTGAAGACTATGACTTCTATTTCACCTTCTAGGTCTTCAAGCGAAATAGTTGCCATCAAGTCCCCTCGCTGTGTTTGTTTCTTGTTGACTTCTGTGATCACGCCACCAACTTTTATGACCTTACCCTCATCTAAAGAACTGACGCCTTGACTCGTTGCATCGCATTTTCTCCTCAAAGTTCCTTCATAGCCACGCAGTGGGTGATCCGAAATGTATCTACCAAGCATCTCTTTCTCAAACGAGAGTCGTTGTTGTTTCTCGAACTCTATTTCTGGTATGAGGACCTTTTCATCAAAAACTTGTGCGGCATCGTCTGGCACTACTTCGAACAATGTCATTACGCCCCTTTCTTTCTCACGGCGCCGTGAAACGGTTTGCTCTATGATCTGTTCGTAACTTGCCAGTAGGCCCTGCCTAGTATGCCCAAGTGAATCAAACGCACCTGCTTTGATCAAAGCTTCAATTGCTCTCCGATTAAGGACTTGCATGTCAACTCTTTCACAGAAATCATAGAAGTCCATGAAGGGGCCATTTGAATTTCGCTCAGATATTAGAAGAGATACAATTCCTTCCCCAACATTTCTTATCGCTGAAAGTCCATAAACTATTCGTTGACTTCCATTTCCATTTTGAATATCAGGGTAATAATTCATTTGAGCAGTATTGACATCAGGAACCGCAACTTCAAGACCCATGTGGCGGCACTCGTTTAGATATATTGCAGAGTCCTCCTTTTTTCTTCCTTTCACGCTGGTCATCAAAGCAGCCATATACTGAACCGGATAGTGGGCCTTTAAAAACGCTGTTTGGTATGCAACCAACCCATATCCGTAACTGTGACTTTTGTTAAACGCATAATCAGCGAATTGGGAGATTATCTCAAATACCTCTTCACTTAGTTTCGTTTCATACCCCATACTCTCCATGCCCGAGGTGAATCGTTCGCGCTCTTTCTCCATGGCAGAACGTATTTTTTTACCCATTGCCTTTCTAAGATTGTCAGCTTGAGCGAGGGTATAACCTGCAAATTTCTGAGCAACCCTCATCACACTCTCTTGATAGATCATCAAACCATATGTATCTCTGAGTAACTCTTCAGCATCTGGATGGAAGTACTCCACAGGTTTTCGATTGTTCTTCCGGTCGGCATAGTCGTTATGCATATTGGCTGCCATAGGGCCCGGACGGTAAAGGGCTACTAAAGCGGCAACATCTTCAAAGCTTGAGGGGGCCAAAGCTCTCATCAAAGCTCGCATAGGGGGCGACTCTAATTGAAATACTCCTATGGATTCGCCCGCTGCAAGAAGATTAAATGTCTTCTCATCATCAAGTGGCAAATTGTCAATATCTAATTCAACCCCGACCGTTTCTTTAATGAGCTCCAAGCTATCTGTGATTACATCTAGGTTTCGTAAACCAAGAAAGTCCATTTTCAATAGACCAAGGTCCTCCACAGACTGCATTTCATATTGAGTGACAACTGGTGTCTCCTCAATGTCTTTATCCTTTTCCGGCTTTCTTTGTATTGGGAGATATTCGGTTAAAGGTTCCTTGGTGATAACCACCCCAGCTGCATGAATGGAATCCTGCCGGCGAAGACCTTCAAGCCCCAGTGCAACGTCAATTACTTCTTTGACAACAGGATCGTTCTCATACATCTGCCGTATTTCAGATGCCGCCTTGAACCCCTCTTGGTAAGGCTCTGTTTTTGTCAAGCATGCCCATAAGGGTGTGTCTCTTCCCATGACAGGTGGAGGGATAGCTTTAGCTATTTGATCTCCAACAGCATATGGTTTGTCTAATACTCGTGCCGCATCTCGGACTGCGGCTCTTCCTTTAATCTGTGAGAAGGTGATTATTTGGGCGACATGATCGCGCCCATATTTTGACGCCACGTAATTTATCATTGCGTCGCGGTAACGAGAATCAAAGTCCATGTCTATATCAGGCATTGATATTCGTGATGGGTTTAGGAAACGCTCAAAGAGAAGATCATATTCAATTGGATCCAGATCTGTGATCTTCAGTGCATAAGCTACAGCGCTTCCTGCTGCTGACCCCCTTCCGGGCCCAACCCTGATACCTTGCTCTCTCGCATAACGAATTAAGTCCCATGTAATAAGAAAATAAGCAGAAAACCCCATATCGCTCATTACACGCAATTCATATGCAAGTCTGTCAGAAATTTCCTCAGTGAGTTTGTCGCCCCATCTTTCCCTTGCACCTTCTAAAGTTAGGTGTTGAAGATATTCGTCGTCGTTATCAAATTGGTCTGGAAGTGGGAAGTCTGGAAGTAAAGGCTTCCCGAATTCAATTTCAACGTTTGATCTTTCTGCTATCCATAAAGTGTTGTCACAGGCAACTTCTACTGAATTAAACAGATATCTCATTTCAGCTGCTGTCTTCAGATAGTGCTGGTCTCCATGAAACTTGAATCGGTTGGGATCGCTTATCAGCGAACCAGTTTGAACGCATAACAATGCATCGTGGGCTATGTGATCATGTTGATGGGTGTAATGACAGTCGTTAGTTGCCAACAGAGGGGCTCCGAGTTTGCTTGCAATTTTCATTAATGCCGGATTTGTTTGCTTCTGCTCAGGGATACCATGATCCTGAAGTTCTACGAAAAGATTATCTTTACCAAAGATCTCTTGAAGTCTTCCAGCTTTGTCTAATGCTTCCGCTTCATCACCTCTTAGAAGAGACTGCAGAACTTGACCACCTAAACATCCTGTCGTGGCAATAACGCCATCACTGTGATCATTTAAGACTTCCCAGTCAACCCTTGGCTTGTAATAGAAACCCTCCATGTAGGCGCGGCTTGCTATCTGTATTAGGTTCTTGTATCCAGTGTTATTCTCAGCGAGCAAGGTTAAGTGGTAATAAAGCTTTCTTCCTTCATCTGTATTCCCTCCTGAATCGGGGAATTCTGAAGCTTTACCTCGCCCACGTCTTGGTCGTTCAAATCGAGACTCGTAGGCCATATAGGCTTCAGTTCCGATGATAGGTTTTATACCCTCTTCCTTGCATGCGCGGTAGAAAGGAAGCACTCCATACATATTCCCATGATCAGTTATTCCTAAAGCTGGTTGACCGTCTGCTACAGCTGCCTTAACAATTTCATCAAGCCGTGACGCACCGTCGAGCATTGAGTATTCAGTATGCACGTGAAGATGTGTGAACGAATTAGACATCAGATATTAAATCCTATTGTTGGACCATAACAAACTACACATTTGTCATTTAGAGTCTTAATATACTTACAACAAGATTAGAGAATACGCCAATGGTTAGAGATAAGTTCCTGGTCGATCTTGAGAATCTTGTTGATCTTGGAAAGGTTCGGTTTCGGAGGAGCCACCTGGCAAAAGCTCACCGCCTGCGCGCATTGTCGCCAATTGCTGTTGCGCAGCCATTTGTTGGGCGAAAAGCGTAGCTTGAATGCCTTGAATGAGGCCCTCAAGCCACCCAACAAGTTGGGCCTGAGCTACCCGAAGCTCAGCTTCGCTCGGGATCTCATCCGTGCCAAATGGCAAAGTTATACGGTCTAATTCTTTCTGCAATTCTGAAGAAAGAGCTGAACCTAGTTCTTGCACAGAAGTGTCGTATATATCTCGCATCCGATCACGACTTCCTTCGTCTAATTGCACCTCACGAAGTTCGTCGAGTAATTGGCGCAGCATTGAACCCACTCTCATCACTTTCGCAGGTTGCTCTATGAACTCGCCACTTGACTCGCTTGACTTATTCTCATTTTCTACTATCTCAGCCTGTTCAGCTTTTACGCGTTGCGTCTTGTCGTCCATACTGACATTCTACAGCAAGCAACTTCATGTATCAGTCTTTGAATGAAGTGATTAATGGCACATAAACTTCCGCTTCAGTTAGTGATCCATGACGGCCAACTAGTCGCGGGCCGAGATTCTCTTTATCTACGAAAGCAATGGGATCCCTTGCCAGTAACGCAATTTCGCCAAGCCTTTCTTTTGCTTGGTTTGAAATGTGCTTTCCGAACCACCCTTCATCAAGTACCTGATCTTTGCTTCGCACCCAAGCACAATTACTGTATAAATCTTGTAGATCTTGAAGCAAACTGTCATGATTACCCCGAGCAGGATGAAACCACAAGAATCGCGCTTCACCAGAAATAGTATCAGTTCGCTGCATAATCGAATCGTTGATTCTGATAATAGAATCGCCAACGTCGACCATTCCATGGTCTGAAGTCACGATCAAAGCTGTTCCTCTTGGAAGCATTTCATATATTCGCCCAATCAGATAGTCTACGAAGGCTATCTCGGCGTCGTAAAAGTAACCCGTTCCGTGAATATGCCCAACTTTGTCCAGCCCGTCATAGTATGCGTAAACGAGTCGGCTGCCTTGATCTAAACATTGCGCGATGTGATGCGTGATATTACTTGGGAGGAAGTACCCCTCGTACAATGTGTTACGAAGGTGAGCCTCTGTAAAACCACTATTTCTAAATTCAGCTGGGGATACCACAGGGATCTTTTCACCTAAGAATGGAGGTACGGGTTGGAACGAACTTGGATTGATCTCGTTCACTGCTACTCCGCTTCCGGTTGTCCATCGAAGTGAGTTTAGGATCTGATTTCCTACACTTATCTTGTAACCGATAACCCCGTGTTCCCCTGGTGGCCGCCCTGTTGTTAAAGAGGTAAGGGCCGTAGCAGTAGTAGTTGGCGCTACGGTCATGATTCTTTCTTGATTCATTTTGCTCAGGTTATGAAGCAGGTCTCTTTGTTCCGAGATTTTAAATTTTTCATAGCCGAGTCCATCAACAAGAAGGAGCACTATCTTTTGAGCAGATAAGACTTCTTCAGGTAGCCAGCCAGATCCGATCACAGAATGCTCCAACAGTGCTGGAACGATGTTGCTTAGACATGCGCTCGTGTAGTCGGGGATTACGGGATCAATCGTCATGCAAAAGTGTCCTTCATGGTTATTAGCTCATCAGGAATAGGAGATTTGAAGTTCATCTGATTATTCGTTTTGGGGTGCGCAAATGTCAACATTTGAGCATGTAGCGCAAGGCGGTTCTCAATATTAAATGCTGTTCTACCTCCGTACAGTTCATCGCCAAGAACTGAATGCCCGATTGCCGCTAGGTGCACTCGGATCTGGTGTGTCCTTCCGGTTTCGAGCCTGCAACTCAACACAGAAATTTTAAAAGGAGATTCAAGCTTTTGATCTATTTCATAGAAAGTACGGGCATATTTCCCATTTTGAATTACGGCTCTTTTAAGAGGATTTTTGGGGTCTCTTCCTAGCGGAGCATCAACAACGCCTTTATCAGATTCAACATGACCCGCAACGATAGCGAAGTATTGACGATGTATTTGCCTCTTCTGCATCTGTAATTTTAGATTGCCTAAAGCTTCAGATGTTCGGGCAACAATTAATAGCCCTGATGTCCCTTTGTCTAATCTGTGAACCAGACCTAAACGAATAGGATCTCCAATATTCCTCAAATCAGGGAACTGCGCTGCTAATCCATTGACTAACGTTCCGTTAGCTATACCTGACCCTGGATGGACGATTAAACCTGATGGCTTATTTATGACTATCACCGAATCGTCCTCAAAAACAACCCCGAAATCTATTGTCGGGTCTGAAACTACTTTTTCAACGACTTCATCTGAGAATTTTGGCATGCTGATCATATCGTTCGTGTGGGCAATCTCTGAGCCTTTTTTGATGGGTATGCCATTTCGCAATATAAGTCGCCTAGAGATCAACTCAGAAACCTTTGACCTACTATGGCCCGAGAAGAACGCTATAACGCGATCTACTCTTTCTCCGTCGTGGTGCGGTGAAAGCTGATAGTGGACTTTGTCTTCAACCATTCGCCAGATCCCGCTCAACTTGATACCGGTAATAGAGTAGTAATGGTAATCCGATGACAAGAGCCATATCAGCAAAGTTGAATATCGGCCACCACTGCAGATCAATGAAATCAACAACTTCCCCGCTTAAAAAACCGTCACCTTTTCTAAAAAGCCGATCTACGACATTTCCCACTACCCCCCCGAAAACTACACCGAATAGAAATTTGATTTTCAGATTGGCTTCAGCGAAACCAAAATACGCGATAATTACTGAAGCTATTATTGCAATCGTTGCTATTATCGGCGTCAGATTCTCCCCGATTGAAAATGACGCACCAGGGTTGCGAATCAAGTTGAGTTGTAGTGTCCAAAACAATTCAACCGGTTCGTTGGGATCTAATTTAGCTACAGCAATCGATTTTGTTATTTGATCAAGAAGCAAAACTATAAGAGATGGCAGGACGAAAAATAGAATCTTCTTATGCATTTGTTTGCTTTCTAATCATAAAGGCAGTCTTACTTATTACTTAGGTTACTGCCTTAAGCTATGAGCCCTTTGAGGTTCTACCTAAACCCCATTCCTCCAACCTTGTATTCAACTCTCTCTGCTGCCCAAGGTATTGCTCGTAGCCTTTCCTTGGGAATATTTTTACCGGAAACAACACAAATTCCATATGTTCCCATCTTTAGCCTCTCAAGAGCTGCATCAATTTCATCAACTGCTTGCTGGGCATGAGCACTCAATGCAAGATCTCTCTCTCGTTCAACTGCTAGGGTATCACCCTCTCCGCCTTCTTCGCCGAAATCAACATCACCTGGCTCTCGCCCTTCAATTAAGGAGTCAGCCTCTGCTTTAAAAGATGCTGCAGACTTTACGTATTTGCTTCTCTCAAGCAGCAGGGACTCTTTTTGAGTTGCCAAAAACTTCTTATCAAACGGCGATTTCTTCGCAGCTGTTTTCTTCGCTGGTGCTTTCTTCGTAGCTGTTTTCTTCGCTGGTGCTTTCTTTGCAGCTGTTTTCTTCGCTGGTGCTTTCTTCGCAACTGTTTTC
>CAJWRY010000030.1 GCA_913046155.1 uncultured Candidatus Nemicrothrix sp.
AAAACTGTTACCAAATAGAAGTGAACATAGTTGTAATAGGGGCTGGGGAAGTAGGTGCATACATAACACGCCTGCTTACCGACCCCAAACATCAAACGCAAAATATGAATGTGTCTGTTATTGACCCTGACTCTGCTCGCATTAAACAACTAGACGGCGTTTTAGATGCGACTATGGTCAAAGGCAGCGGGAGTCATCCAGAAGTTCTTGAGATGGCGGGTATTGATGAAGCGGATCTTCTAGTTGCGGTCTCGTCAAACGATGAAGTTAACTTATTAGCCAATCTTTACGCCCGGAATAGGGGAGTAGAGAAATCAATAATTCGAATTGAAGCTGATGAAATCAAAGCCTCGTCCAAAGTAGAGCCTTGGTTCTTGGGGGGCGAACAACCGGATCTTATTTTTGATCCAGATGAAGACACTGCACGTGAAATATCCGAACTGTTGGATTCCTGGGGTGCAGATGAAATCGCAACATTGGGTGGGGGTCAAGTTGTAGTTATCGGTGTAACTATTAATGCTGAGGCTGATTTTTGTGGGAAAACCCTATCTCAGATAGGAGCTGAATATGAACCCGATTGGAGCTTCTTGGTAGCGGCTCTCCGTCGTGAAGGAGAAGCTAAAATTCCGCGTTCTGAAGAAACTCTTCAAGCGGGTGATCACATATGGCTTGTGATTAAAAAAAGTGAAAAAAGCAAAGTACTTGAAACTCTGGGATTTAAACGCAAGAAACATAAACGGATCCTCCTCCTAGGCGGAGGCCGTACAGGAGAGTTTCTGGCGAGACGACTTATAAAAATGAAATTTCGCGAGGTCACGTTAGTGGAATCTGACTCGGTAAGAGCAGAAGAATTGGCTGAGAAGCTTGATGGAGTAGACATCAGGAAAGGCGATATCACCGATGCACAGTTCATTTCTGAAATTGATGCTGGCAAATATGACGCCGCTGTAGCACTCACCGGTAAAGATGAAGCTAATGTTCTTTCCTGTATGTACGCGAAATCTCTAGGGACTGACCGGACTATAGCCATCCTCCATAAGCTTAAGTTGATGGACGTACTTGATTTCGCAGATGTTGATTCAACTCTCTCGCCAGTTACAGCAAGTGCAAATCGCGTCCTTAGATATGTCCATGATGTCAAAGATGTGGCAACTTTTTTAGGTGTAGATCAGGATTTTGAGGTAGTTGAACTTAAGGTTGGTGCGGAAAGCAGAGCTACCGAAAAGAAGTTGAGTGAGCTTAAGCTGCCACGAGACGTATTGATAGGGGCTTTTATTCGCGATGACGAAGCCTCTATCGTGAGAGGATCAACTCAACTGCAGGCTGACGACACTGTTTTGCTTATAGCCCCACCTGAACAGGTTGATGGCATACGGAAAGACTATTTTATTTCAGAGCATTCCGAAGATTAGTTTTCGGTGTCATAGAGTTTCCCAATGCGAATAGCCACACTAAAATTAAACCAGATGCGCAACTTCAAAAGCCCAAAAGGGTTGCAAAGCAACTACGGTTCTATCATTTTCGCATCTATTTCGCTTGGAGCTACTTCAATCGTCGCAGGTTTCGCAGACTATCCCTCCGGTGCTGATGGAAGGGTTTCTTTGGTTTTAGTTATTTCGGGGTTCTTCCTATCTTCATTTGCTGTACTTAATTTTAAGGGTTTAAGGAATTTTGAGGTTAATAAACCATCAGAAGTCTTTTCTTTTAGTTTCTATTTTCTTCTAGCTTTCATAGCTTTACAATCAGTTCTGTTACTAGCTTCCGGCGTAGTCGACACAATCGATGTAGCTATTCTTGAATCGGCGTCTGGAATAACTACAACAGCAATTTCGTCCCTTAACCCAGAAGCTTTGCCGACCTCAATTAATGTATTCAGATCATTAACACAATGGGTGGGAGGGTTAGGTGCCCTTTTTCTAGTCTTTGTAGCCACTCCAATAACCTCAAGCGGTGATAACCCGTCTGCGGCTTACGGGCCCAAAATATTCTCCCGAAAGCCTTTAAAACGTATGCAAGAAATCGGTATTCTTTATATCGGCCTTACAGTATGTGTATTCGTTGCTCTAAATGTTGCTGGAATGGGAATATTTGATTCCTTTGCGCATTCGTTAACTACTTCCTCTACGGGAGGTTTCAGTACGAAAGCATCATCAATATCGTCTTTTCAGTCAGGGCCTATTGAATGGGTGTTGATATGCGCAATGTTTTTAGGGGGGCTTAATCTAGGGATCATTTGGTGGTTCGGTAGAAGGAAACTCCAGAATATTAAATCGAATAATGAATTGCGACTCTACTTGCTGATGTTCTTCGGTGGGGCACTTCTATTTTGGCTGAAGGGAGACTTTGTAGGCCCCTTTGGTTATCAAGTACGAGATGCGTTTTTTAAAGTCTCTTCTCTCCTCAGTACAACTGGCTATATCAATAAAGGTTGGGAATTCTCTTCAGGGATTAGCGCTATTGCGTTATTGCTGCTTGCGACAGGCGGAATGGCTGGGTCACCGGGTGGTGGCTTTGGAATTCACAGGCTCATTGAATTGATTAAATACTTGCGTAGAGAGTTGACACGTAAATACAACCGACAAGCAATTAGAAAAATCAAAGTTAGTGGTGAAGTAGTGAATGAACGGGAACTCGACAAGCTCCAGGGTTACACGGCCATCTTTATATTTATTATTGCTATGGGCTCATTTCTGCTTTCACTGGATAACGAGTCGCTACGAATTGAAGATTCGGTAGCTGTTTCGTTATCAGCATTCGTTACAGCAGGACCTCCGATTACTGAATCTGGTTTGGTAAACGGGTATGGGATTCTAGGAAATTTCACTCTTAGTATTTTGATGGTGGTGGGAAGACTCTCAATACTCCCTGCTGCGTACATGATTTTGAAGTTATCGCAAGCAATCAGATTGAATTTACGTGGATTCGTTTCTAACGAGGTGCAGAGTGATGAAATTCTCTAGACGACTTTTCCTTGAGGGTTTATTCGAGTCTGCAACAATAAACATAATCGGACTGACCCTTCTTTTTCTCACGCCGGGATTACTGATTTCTGGGTTAATCGAATGGGTATCTTCTGATTCGCACCATGAATTCTCTCTTTTTGCTACCGCTGCAATTGCTGCAGTGTTAGGTTTATCTCTCAGGGCAGTCACATCAATCGCAGATGATTCAATGGATAGGCCTAAAGCTATATTCTCAGTAGTTGCGTGGAGTTGGGTTGGGTGTGTTTTAGTTGGAATGCTTCCGTATCTTTTCGCTGGCGTATTTCCGTGGTCCAAAATAGATAACGCCTTATTTGAAACAATTTCTGGATTTTCAACAACTGGATCAACAGTCCTCCAAGATATTGAAGCTAGTAGTAGGGGTATTTTATTCTGGCGTCAACTTACGCAATGGTATGGAGGGATGGGGATCATTGTGCTGGCAGTTACTGTCTTGCCTAGTTTAGGAGTAGGCGGACTTCAGTTAATGACTGCGGAGTCTCCTGGTCATGAATCCGACAAGTTACGCGCCCGCTCTATTGATACAGCTAAATCGCTTTGGATTGTGTATTTCGGGGTGACGATTACGATTGCGTTACTCCTTTGGGCTACTCCTAATGTCGGCCTCTACGATGCTGTAGCTCACGGGCTTTCAACAGCAGCTATAGGAGGATTTTCAACAAAGAACGGCTCAATAGGAAGCTTTGATTCTTATCTTGTCGAACTAATTATCGTATTTGGAATGTTTATCGGAGCAATGAACTACAACCTGCAATATAAATTTTGGAAGAATAAGGGTGATTTTCGTATTTTCACTCGCTCTTCGGAATGGAAGCTGTATGTCAGAATCACGTTGTTGTTTGTCACAGTGATATTTCTCATGAATTGGTTAATGGATTCGGTTGATGTGGGTATAGCTTTCAGAGATTCATTATTTAACGTAGTCACTCTAGCAAGTAGCACAGGGTTCGGGAATGTTCGTCCTGATGGAATAGGTAATTTTGTTTTGTGGGGTACGGCAAGCCAATTATTGCTTCTATTCCTAATGACAGTTGGAGGTACGTTTGGTTCGACAGCCGGAGGAATGAAGATTTTCCGAATGCAAATCGGTTTCAAGGCTCTTTCAAGAGAGCTGAAATTGATTCGAAGACCTAATGGAGAATATCCAATAAAGGTTGGTAAAGAAAAGATTGAAGAGAAGGTTGTGGCTTCAATACTAGGTTTTATTGCCCTATTTATTTCATTGGTTATAATCGGGACCGTTTCATTGACGTTCTTTTTCAACGAAGATTTAGTAACGGCTCTAAGCGGATCAATTTCGGCAATGAGTAACATGGGACCGGCTTTGGGCGAAGCTGGACCTACATCAAACTTCTTAGAATTTGAGAGAGGTAGTCGCTCAATCATTGCTATCTTGATGATTATTGGACGGCTCGAGATCTATGCTGTGCTTCTCATGTTTCTATCACTTGTTGACAGATTGAAAATCAGGTAATCAGCTCCCAAAAAAATTAAATAAAAAGTCTTCAAGAAACGTTACGTCGCGTTTGCCACACAACTCGCGTGTGGAGTGCATGGACAATTGAGGTATACCAAGATCTATTGTGCTGATGCCTAAATTCGCAGAGCTAATAGGCCCGATGGTAGACCCACAGGCAAGATCGCTTCTGTTGCTGAACAGTTGATAGGGGATATTGTTACTTTCGCAGATCTTCTGCGCGGTTGCCTGCCCAATTGCGTTCGTTGCATACCGCTCGTTGCTATTTCGTTTAATTGCTATCCCAGCGTTCATTCGGATTTCGTGGTCCAAATCATGCTTTTCAAGGTAATTCGGGTGTGTGGCATGGGCGCCATCGGCAGAGACCATTAACGATTTAGCCAAGGCCTCTGAGTAGTCTATGTCTTTAAAGATCCGTTGGATTAATAACGGTAATAGGTTCCCAGCTGCGCCTGCAGCAGAAGTACTGCCTACCTCCTCATGATTAAATAGGCATAGTATGGGCACTTTTTTAAATTTATCGCCGGAGACACTCTTTATGAATGATGATAAGGAAGCGTGACAAGAGATGAGGTTATCAATACGAGCTGAAGCTATCCATTGTTTGTCAGCTCCTGCAAAGGTTGCTTTCTGGAGGTCATGGAGCATCAAATCCCAAGATCGGATACTCTGTCGATCAATTCCAGACTCAGACGCGATGAAACCAACAAGATCCGTAGTGTCAGAAGAAACGTCATTCCAAATGGGCCGGAGGTGCTGTTGGGGATTAAGGATAAGACCATTCTCGTTAACAGATCTATTCAAATGGATGGCAAGTTGGGGAATCTTCGCAACTGGTTCATTGATCTGTACCAAGTGTTCTTCGATCTCATTATTTGGTGAAAGCGTGATGAGCCGACCAGAAATTCCTAGGTCCCTATCAAGCCAACTATTAAGTAAGGCGCCACCGTACACTTCAACACCAAACTGAGACAGGCCAACTTGATTCCCCTTCAAGACAGGTTTCAAACGAAGATTCGGGCTATCAGTATGCGCTGCGACGATCGCTAACCCATTCGAGGCTTCCTTTGTGTTCCGAAAGTACCATGCAGCGATACTCCCATCACGCTCAATAAAGTAACCTCCTGTTGACAGCTTCCAAGGCGTCTGCTCATTCAATTGAGTAAAGTTGGCTTTGAGTAAATGATCTCTCACGTTCTTGACTGCGTGGTAGGGAGAGGTAGAAGTGTCTAGAAAGTTGAACAACTCGCTGTGGTTCTCTTGCAACGTATTCACCTAAACAGCATGCCTTTATTATTTGACAACCACTACTTAGTTACCTTGACTAGTTAAAACTTCGTAAGAATTGATAAACTAGCAACAGCTGGGTCAACGTCGCCTCACGCTGTCCTAGTCGTACAGCATCGAAGGAAACGTGTGAAAAGTAATATCAACCCAGATTTGCCTATAGAACAAGGCTTATATAACCCGGCGTTTGAGCATGACTCCTGTGGCGTTAACTTCATTGCGGACTTAAAAGGACGAGCCAGTCACGAAATAGTGTCCTCTGGAATTGCTGCCCTATGTCAGTTGCAGCATCGAGGTGCTTTAGGAGCAGAAACGAATACAGGAGACGGTGCGGGAATCCTCATACAGATCCCCGATAAGTTCCTAAGGGACGTTGTCAATTTTCAACTTCCGCCAAAAGGGCAATACGCAACAGGTATAGCGTTTATGCCACAAGACGACAATAAATGTGACTCGGCAATAACTCAGATAGAAACAATAGCAACAAGTCTAAATTTAGATGTATTGGGTTGGCGCGAAGTCCCAATTGATAGTTCTTTCCTTGGAAGTGGTGCGCTCGGAACAATGCCGAAATTTTTGCAAGTATTCATTTCAGCTACTTCTGCGGACGGAGATTTAATTGACGGAATAGCGCTTGACAGGCGTGCATACGTTCTTCGCAAACGTTGCGAAAACGAAATCGCATTTGAGCATATAGATGTAGCGACCCAAGGAATGGGCGGAATGTCTAAAACACATCAAGGTGTCTATTTCCCAAGTCTGTCTTCAAGGACCTTTGTCTATAAGGGAATGCTAACAACCCCGCAGTTAGGGGACTTCTACCGAGATCTTAAAGACCCCAGAGTGGAAAGCGCACTAGCACTGGTGCATTCAAGATTCTCGACGAACACCTTTCCGTCATGGCCACTAGCCCATCCTTATCGCTATGTAGCTCACAATGGTGAAATTAACACAGTTCAAGGAAATAGGAACTGGATGCGTGCACGTGAAGCCTTAATGCAATCAGACCTTCTGGAAACTGAGCTAGAAAACTTATTCCCAATTTGTACTCCTGGCGCATCTGACACTGCCGCTTTCGACGAATGTCTAGAGCTTTTAGTGCTGGCTGGCTACCCATTGCAAGAAGCAGTGCTAATGATGATTCCCGAGCCGTGGGAAAATCATGAAGGCATGGATCAGTCCTTAAAAGATTTCTACAAATATCAGTCCGCACGGATGGAACCATGGGATGGGCCTGCGTCAATAATATTCACTGACGGCACAGTAGTTGGAGCTGTCTTAGACCGGAACGGACTTCGTCCATCAAGGTATTGGGTCACAGACGATGATCTCGTGATTATGGCATCTGAAGTTGGAGTAGTTGACGTAGCTCCTGAAAAGATAATTGAAAAAGGACGATTGCAGCCTGGCAAAATGTTCTTTATTGACACAAATGAAGGAAGAATCGTGAGGGACGAAGAGATAAAATCAAAGCTAGTCTCTCAACGACCGTACGGATCATGGCTCAAAGAAAACCAAGTAGATCTGAGTGAACTACCCGAACGGCATGTTCCAAGACCTGAAGACAGTACCCTGCTCACACGACAGAAACTATTTGGTTATACAAACGAAGAGATAAAAATCTTATTATCTCCGATGTACCAGTTTGGTAAAGAAGCAATTGGTTCAATGGGTACAGATACTCCTGTAGCTGTGCTTTCTAGCAGACCTAGGCTTATCTATGATTACTTCCAGCAGTTATTTGCTCAAGTAACTAATCCGCCACTAGACGCAATCAGGGAAGAGATCGTCACATCTACCTGTGGTTGGTTAGGGCCTGAAGGAAATCTGTTAAATCCTACACCCGAATCTGCTCGACGGATATTTATAAATCATCCCGTACTTCTCAATAGCGAACTTATGAATATATTGGATATTGATGGCGAAATCAGTGGTCAGGATGGTCTAGAGAACTTCAAAACGCAGATAATCCCCTGTGTATATCCGGTGGATGAAGGTGGAAGCGGTTTGAGGGCCGCTATTGAGAATATTCGCGCATTCTCGACACAGGCGATAACGGAAGGTAAGAACCTGCTAGTGCTTTCTGACAGGGGAGCAAGTGCAAGTCATGCACCCATACCTGCCCTCTTAGCTACAGCTGCCGTTCATCATCATCTAGTGAGGCAAAAGTCGCGTTCTCAAGTGAGCTTGATAATAGAAACTGGTGAAATGCGCGAAGTTCATCATCTTTGTCTCTTGCTTGGATACGGAGCAAACGCAGTAAACCCTTATCTTGCTTTTGAAACGATTACCGACCTTATAGAGCGTCAAGAGGAAGAGGTCGATCAAAGATTAACGACTGAAATGGCGCATCTAAATTACGTAAAAGCGTGCGACAAAGGCGTTCTGAAAGTTATGTCAAAAATGGGGATTTCAACGGTTCGTAGCTATGTTGGATCACAAATTTTTGAAGCAATAGGTTTGGGGCAATCACTGATTATTGATGCTTTCCCTGGGACCATGAGTAGGTTAGGCGGAGTCGGATACGCACAGTTGGCGGAAGAAATTAGATTACGGCATCAAATTGCCTTTCCAAAAGTTCCTTCCCATAGAGCTCACCGAGACCTAATAGCAGGTGGGGAATATCAGTGGCGACGCGAAGGGGAATTTCACTTATTCAATCCTGAAACTATCTTTAAATTGCAGCATGCGACACAAGAAAAGCGGTATGACATTTTCAAAGAATACACAAAACGTGTTGACGAACAAGCCAGAGATCTAGCTACGCTTCGCGGACTATTCAAATTCAGGTCAGGAGTTAATGACGCTATATCCATTGACGAAGTTGAACCTGCAAGTGAAATTATGAAGACATTTTCTACCGGAGCTATGTCGTATGGATCAATCTCAGCAGAAGCCCATGAGACTTTAGCAATAGCTATGAATAGAATAGGAGCTAAGTCAAATACTGGTGAGGGCGGTGAGGACTCTAAGAGGTATACACCTGATCAAAATGGAGATCTACGTCGCTCAGCTATCAAACAAGCAGCTTCTGGAAGGTTTGGAGTAACTAGCGAATATTTAGTGAATGCTGATGATATTCAAATAAAAATGGCGCAAGGGGCGAAACCTGGAGAGGGTGGACAGCTTCCGGGACATAAAGTTTGGCCGTGGATTGCTGAAGTTCGTCATTCGACACCTGGAGTTGATTTAATCTCACCTCCACCACATCATGATATATATTCGATTGAAGATTTAGCTCAGTTAATCCACGATCTTAAAAATGCAAACCCTGAAGCTAGAGTCCATGTTAAGTTAGTTTCTGAACTTGGAGTAGGAACTGTTGCTGCGGGAGTTTCAAAGGCCCACGCGGATGTGGTTTTGATTTCAGGGCATGATGGGGGAACAGGGGCATCGCCACTTACCTCTATTAAACATGCTGGCACACCCTGGGAACTCGGTCTCGCTGAGACTCAGCAAACTCTATTGTTGAATAATTTACGTGATCGAATTGTTGTTCAATGCGACGGCCAGTTGAAAACAGGCAGAGATGTAATGATCGCTGCATTACTGGGAGCCGAAGAATTTGGATTTGCCACAGCTCCACTTGTTGTAATGGGTTGTGTGATGATGCGAGTTTGTCATTTGGATACGTGTCCAGTTGGTATTGCTACTCAAAATCCTGAGCTCAGAGAAAAGTTCTCAGGGCAGGCTGATCATGTAGTGAATTTCATGGAATTTGTCGCAGAAGAAGTGAGAGAGATTCTAGCTACATTAGGTTTCAAAACACTTAAAGAAGCAGTTGGAAGGGCTGAATGTTTGGATGTGACAGATGGTATTGAGCACTGGAAAGCGGAGGGACTTGACCTTTCGCCAATTCTTTATCAACCACCATTAAGTTCTGATGCGGTTCGTTATTGCAACAAGGAACAAGACCACGGCTTAGATCAGGCTCTAGACCAAACGTTAATACAACTTTCTGAAGGAGCTTTAAGGCATGGGGACAAGGTCAACCTAGAGCTTCCTATTCGTAATGTGAACCGCACTGTGGGAACAATGCTTGGTTATCACTTGACGAAGAAATGGGGAGGCGAAGGACTGCCAGACGACACGGTTCAAGTTAAATTCAATGGCTCAGCTGGAAATAGCTTTGCAGCATTTGTGCCATCTGGAATAACTTTGCGTCTAGAGGGTGATGCTAACGACTACGTTGGAAAGGGGTTAAGTGGCGGGCGTATAATTCTCTATCCACCAGTTGAATCATCTTTCAAGCCCGAGGACAATGTGATAGCAGGAAACGTCCTTCTATATGGAGCAACTTCGGGACAAATGTTCATTAGAGGGCAAGTTGGTGAGCGCTTTGCGGTAAGGAACTCAGGAGCAACAGCAGTGGTCGAGGGGATCGGGGACCATGGTTGCGAGTATATGACCGGTGGAAAAGTCATTGTTTTAGGGTCAACAGGAAGAAATTTTGCTGCTGGAATGTCCGGAGGAGTCGCATATGTCTATGATCCAGAAGGCATTTTCCCAGCGAAGGTGAATCCTGAACTTGTCGATCTTGAAGATTTAGATGGGGACGATGCATCCTTCCTCAGAGAGACCCTAGCCATGCATAGTCTCGAAACAGCTTCTCTAGTCGCCAAAGAAATGTTAGATTCTTGGCCAAGGGCAACTTCTAGTTTCGTTAAAGTTATGCCTAGACACTATAAGCAAGTGCTAGCAGCGATGGCTGACGCAGAGCAGACGGGCGCAGACGTGACTGCGGCGGTTATGTCAGTAACCACGAGCGAAAGAAAATAGATGGGAGACCCTAGAGGATTTATCCGTCATGGCAGAGAAATGCCTAAGCGTCGTCCCGTTCCGGTTCGCCTGCGTGACTGGAAAGAAGTTTATGAACCTTTCAGTGGAGAGGCTCTACAAAAGCAAGCCTCAAGATGCATGGATTGCGGTATACCCTTTTGCAACAATGGCTGTCCCCTAGGGAATCTGATACCTGATTGGAACGATTTGGTGTATAAAAATAATTGGCGAGAGGCTATCGATGCTCTACATGCCACAAATAATTTTCCCGAATTTACAGGACGCTTATGCCCAGCACCCTGTGAAGCAGCATGTGTTTTAGGGATTCACGAAGACCCTGTGACTATTAAGCAAGTGGAAGTTGAAATCGTTGAAAGGGCTTGGAATGAAGGTTGGATAAAACCTGTTCTGGCTCATAAACGGACCGGCAGAAGTATCGCTGTAGTAGGCTCAGGTCCCGCTGGATTAGCAGCTGCTCAGCAATTATCACGGTCCGGTCACGATGTCACTGTTATCGAGAAAAGTGACAGAATTGGGGGTTTACTTCGTTATGGAATACCCGAGTTCAAAATGGAAAAGCAATACATAGATCGACGAATAAAACAAATGGAAGCTGAGGGCACTAAATTTCTTACTAATGTAAACGTGGGTATAGATATCAGCTATGAAGAACTCCAGTCTGACCACGATGCAGTTATATTGGCCATAGGCTCAACCAATTGGAGAGATCTGCCAATACCAGGTCGCGATCTTGATGGAATTTACCAAGCAATGGAGTTCCTTGAGCCAGCTAACCGAGTTCAAGAAGGAGATTACGAAGATCACCCTTTTTCGGCACTCGGTAAGGACGTGATCATAATAGGCGGTGGCGACACCGGTGCTGATTGCCTAGGAACAGTTCATCGCCACGGGGCTGCCTCTGTTAAGCAATTTGAGATTATGCCAAAACCTCCTGAAAGTAGAGACAACAGCACGCCTTGGCCAACATGGCCTTTGATGATGCGAACATCATCTGCACATGAAGAGGGCGGAGAGAGAATCTATTCAATTAATACAACTCAATTTATTGGTGAGAATGGGGCGGTGACCGGACTAGAAACAGTTCAGGTTAGAAGTGAAAATATTAATGGAAGATTAGAGTTCGTAGAAATTCCAGATACCACGGAAATTCATCAAGCTAATCTGGTGTGCCTTGCTATGGGCTTTGTTGGGCCAGAATCATCTTCGCTGGTAACGGAACTTCAGGTTGAACTAGATGCAAGAGGAAATATTGCTCGAGATGCTAATTGGATGACCAATGTTGATGGGCTATTCGTAGCAGGCGATGCAGGTAGGGGTCAAAGCCTTATCGTGTGGGCTATAGCCGAAGGGCGATCTTGCGCTTCAGCAGTTGATAGCTGGTTACAAGGAGTGTCTCAACTCCCTAGCCCTGTAACGCCTAGTCTTCAACAGCTGCGGTAATTATTACCACTGAGGCTCGGCGTCGATAAACTTTAACGCTGTTTCGATGAATGTGAAGTTCTTTGGAGTGGCAAAGTGGTCGACTCCCTTTAACTCCAAATATGTTGCGTTCGGCAGTGAATCTAAGAGTTTTGAAGCTGGTGCTGCAAAGTCATTTTCTCCTATTACTACTAGAACAGGACATTCAATTCCCTTTAATGCGTCCACTTCAAGTGGTGCCTGAGGGGAGTTGATCAGTTCTTGGATCGCTAATCTGTTGATGTCTGCGGCTTCGGACAATTGATTGAAGTAACGTGATTCAGGGTTACTAGGATTAGGGTTTCCTGCGATCCCTTCACGAATATTCTTGTGCATTATGTTGTCTATTGAGAAGAGACTGTCTCCGATTCCAGATAGTACGAGTTTACGAAATGTGTCAGGCTTTCTACTAGCAATTGTAAGAAGTATCCTTGCGCCTAGCGAGAAACCAATAGCATCTACAGGGGGAGTACTAATGGAGTTGAGCACAGACTCGTAACACTTCTCGTAGGTCATTTCATGTGTAGTGTTATAACTGGTCCCATGTCCGGGAAGATCTGTCACGATTGACTGCCTGTTAGCATCTTGTACTAGGTCCAGCCAGCCATTCTCGCCCCAGGTTCGTGATCCTGATGTTGCTAAGCCATGTAAAAACAAAATAGGTGGGAGCATATTCATAATCTGATACTAATAAACTAGAAGATCTAAAAACACATTAGCCCCGAGTGATTTCTGCTAGAGAAACCCCACGGGGCTGTGCAGTTTAACGTTTCCAAAGTCATCCCCTGAAG
>CAJWRY010000031.1 GCA_913046155.1 uncultured Candidatus Nemicrothrix sp.
AAAAATTACGTCAATACATGTAACGCATGAAGGGGATGAGGCGTCTCTATTCTCAAATTCAATTCTAATAATTGAGGATGGCCAGGTGATAAATAAGGGAACTTTTACAGAGATTATTAATTCACCTATGAACGTGGTGTCTGCTGAATTGCTCGGATTGCGAACGGTATGGGCCCCTGACGCACATTTCCGAGATGGCACTTGGAGTTTTTCGACACCTTTCGGTTCAATAGAATATGACGGTTCGGAATCAGAAAGATATCAACTTTTATTGCGCCCTGAGCATATTCAAATATTGAATAATGGATTGGAAGGCGTTGTCACTAAAAGCTTCCATAGAGCAGGACAAAAGTACATTAATTGCAGTGTGGGAAACATAAAGAATCTTACTGTGTTAGTGGACAGTGATATTTCTGTAGGGGAGTCAATATATCTAGCTGTTGATCTGGACTCAATTGAAGTGCTGGTCGCTTAACGTTATTGGTTGAATTGTTCTGCAATTAACCTATAGGAATTCTTTCGTTGATCGTGGTCGTGACAAATGGTGACTATTAATAGTTCTTCTGCTTCATAGGCATTTGCAACGGATAAAAGTTGTTCATGTACACTCGCTGGTGTTCCAACCACCATGGGACGGCTAGGGGAGAGAACGGATAGTGAGCTTTGACTTTCCTTATTAACTGATTTTGGTATCGGGCCACGTAATCCATCTTTACGCCATCGTTCTAAACTCGCCAGCATCAATGCAGCTTCCTCTTCAGACTCTGCACAAAGAACATTCACCCCGACTGAAACTACTGGATCGCTGTGCTCAAATGATGGGCGAAAATGCTTTCGATACAGGTTGCAAGTCTCAGCACCATTACCGTTTATGAAATGGGCCCAACTTAAAGGCAATCCACAATGAGCAGCCACACTTGCAGAACCTTCACTTGAAGCTAGCAACCAAAGCTCAGGCATTGTCTCTGTCAAAGGTAAAGCTTCAACACCGGCAAGCGGGCCAGTTTCAATAGTTTCTCGTCGCAAAAGGGTGCGGATCTCAATAACAGACTCTAGATATCTATCAGATCCAGAAGCATTACCAAAACTTTGAAGAGCGTAAGCAGTTCGGGCATCGGAACCGGGAGCTCGTCCAAGTCCCATGTCAATTCGGTTCGGGTGAAGTGCCTGCAATACTTGAAAGTTTTCCGCGACTTTAAGAGGGGAGTAGTGGCTCAACATTACGCCACCTGATCCGACACGAATCTGGTGAGTATTCTCCGCTATGTGGCCAATTAGAATCTCAGGGCTTGAACCAGCTAGGCCATGCATGCCATGATGCTCAGCAACCCAGTATCGGTGGTACCCAAGCTCATCAACAAACGTCGCCAAATCAACGGAGTTTCGTAATGCTTGAGCAGGGGACACACCTTCAGGTACCGGTGTTTGATCTAGAACTGAAAGTCGCACACCACATATTCTCATTAATGTGTAGGGAAGTCACATCAAAGCAATAATGTCATATTCGAATCCTGTGCTAGATGGAGACGAATAAGAGAAAACATCCCAGAGAAGATCTTTAAGGCCAAAAACCATTCAGGTACGTAAATTTGTGATATTTATATTAGGGATCAAATCTACCAAGGAGAAACATGAAGCCTAAATTATTACACGCGTGGGTAAGTAACCGAGCAAACGATATGAGGATGATGTTGCTCGTATACACTGCGGCAACTATCGGTACTCTATTCCTGATTCGAGATGCATCTAACTTTGGTGGCGAAATGCAATTTGCAATTGCAGCAGCGATTGTTTCATTCGGCATCAATGCAATCGTCTGGTTTGACGGAGCTATCGCTGATATCGGAGCGAGCAGATCATCAATGGACGAAGACCTAGCCAACTCTGAAATGGGTAAAAACTTCAAGAAAGCCCCATTCATCATGTTTCGAGTTATGTCTTTATCAATAGTAGCCGTCAACTCAGTGGCACAGATAGTAGCGCTTTACGCCTAAATAGATGGTCAATAACCCCAAAGAGGACGAAGACAAGGATTATACATAAACGCCGGAAATACACGTTATGTAAAGTAATGGTCATATATTTCCCTGTAAATATGCCTTTAATCAAATACTGAATACAACTTTCAGCATTCCTCTATGTGGTTTAAGATGAAACTGTTTCTGTAATATAGGGGGTAAATTATGCTTGAAGATAGATGGATTACAGATCGAGTACCAACTAAAAAATTTCCGCATTACACACGAGCCAATGCTGGCGAAGTACTGGCAGACCCAGTTACACCATTGGGATGGACGTTCGGCTGGGAATCTGGAATAGTTTTGGGCTGCCGAGACGGTTTCGTTTCATATGGAGTTTTCGATGCTGATGAGTACGGTGATCCTCCCGAAACCTTCGGTCTGTTCGGAGGCTATTTCTATAACTGCCTAACATCTGCAAGGATGATGGGGGTAAGAATGCCTGGCGTAACTCCTGAAGCTATAGATGATGCCTATTTTGATGCTCATCCTGATGTCCCACCTTATATTGCTGAAGATTGGCACGAAAGTGAACGCCACAGTGAAAAATTAGCTGAAACTGGTGCCTACCTATTGTCAGCTTCTGAACATCCGCCAATTGAGGAACACAAAAAGCTGGGTAAGGAAATTCGAGCTTCTCGACCTGACTTGAGTCAGCTTGATAGCCAACAATTACTATCAAGGGCAAGGTCTCTACAACCTCACTTAATATCAATGTTTGAACAGCATGTGTGGGCCTCTCTGGGAGCTTCAAATGGTCCTGGAATCCTAGGAGCATTATTGGCCGAAGTAGGCAGGTCTGATGATGTTGTGAAACTACTATCGGGTATCGGCGATGTGGATTCGGCAGATATCGGTCGTGAGCTGTGGAAATTATCAAGGATGGTACGCGCAAATGACGAAATCTCAAACGAGTTTGATAATGGAGTATCTGAAGATTTACTTGACCGGTGTCCTAAAGAATTCAGCGAAGCATTTCAAACTTTCTTGTACAACCATGGGTCGAGAGGGCCAAATGAATGGGATATCGGAGCCCATACTTATGAAACAAATCCCGGTTTAGCGCTGTCTATGTTAAATGCCATGCGCCAACAAGATGATTCAGCGGATCCTGAATTAGCCATACAGAGGAACTCGCAAATTCGCGAAGATCTCCGAGCAGAATTCACTGCGATGTTTAGCGAGAATGAAGAAGCATCTGGTATGTTTGCCGCTGGGATGCAAGCTGGTGAGGTTTGGTTAGCCGCTCGTGAACGCCAAAAGAGTTCAATAGTTAAGCCTATTCAAGAAATTCGCTTATGCTTTCGTGAGCTCGGAACAAGATTGGCGTCGGATGGACATATTGATGACCCTGATTTGATCTTTATGCTTCTTGAAAGCGAATTGGACGACTTCATCGCTGATCCGTCATCATTTAATGGCCTACTCTCTGAACGAGAAACGGACTACAGAGAACTCTTCGACTTAATCCCCCCGTTTATCGTAAATACAACATGCGCTCCCCTATCAGATTGGCCTAGGAAGTCTGGACAAGAAATTACTCCAGTGACCCTCGGAGAGGAATTGGAAGGAGTTGCTTGCTCCCCTGGAGTAATTCAAGGAACCGCTAGAGTCATTCTTGACCCTAATGACTCCATGTCCTTAGAACCGGGAGATATCTTGGTGACTCAGAACACGGATCCAGCTTGGACACCGCTATTTCTTGTAGCAGGAGCCGTTGTAGTTAATGTAGGAGCTATTGCGAGCCACGCCAGTATCGTAAGCCGCGAACTCGGTATTCCTTGTGTGGCCTCAGTTGCTGACGCTAGTATGCGGATCCCTGACGGGTCTATTATTACAGTGGATGGTTCTGCCGGAACAGTTGTAATTAATCAATTACCCTAACTTTGAAGGGACCCTCATCTTTCATAAAGGCGCTATCAAGGGCAATGTTCTTCTTGCAGCTTTATTTGCTGGATTTATAGGTGGTTGGGATGCTTCGGCTTCTTTCTTTATATTTCCTGACATTCGAGATAATTTTGCAGGGGGTGATGCTGCGACTGCCTCCTGGGTTCTCAATGCGTCAAACGTAGTCGGTGCCGCTTTGCTGCTTCAGGCCGGAAGGCTAGCAGATAGCTCAGGGCCACTTAAATTATACAAACTTGGAATAAAGCTATTTGTGGCTGGAATGCTGTTATCGACGTTGGCGCCATCGATCTGGCTTTTGGTAGCGGCAAGGAGTTTAGCGGCAGCAAGTCAAGCTTTGATGGGTCCTGCTGCAGTCGCGTTGGTTATAAAGTATGGGGAAATAGGAAAAGAGTCTGAATCCATTGGCCGATGGGGACTCTATACAGCGGTTGCTGGGTTTACCGCTCCTCTAATAGTGACGCAGTTAATATCAACTTTTACTTGGAGATCACTGTTCGCACTTCAAGTTCCAATAGGGCTATTCGTACTCTACTGCCTTCAAACAAATGATGGGTCAGAGGAAATTCGTAAACCAATCAAGATTGATAGAGTTGGGTCAGTCTTAACAATTGTTGGGCTGACAACTTTAATTCTTCCTATAGTGAAGTCGGGAGATTGGGGATTTACCTCTTTAAAGCCCCTGACCCTATTCTCGATAGCGCTAGTGTTACTAACTATTCTAATTAAGAGAAGCTTAACTCTAGACAATTCACCGCTCCAAACACAGTTATTCATTCACCGAAATTTCTCTTTAGCATGCGCAATGTCATTATTTGCAGGTATCGCTTTTTATGCTCATTGGCTTGCAATCCTTTTGTTCATGGTCGAAATCTGGGAATTTACTCTCATTGAAGCAGGATTGTTGTTGACCATAATGCCAGCGTCAATGAGCCTTTTCTCAGTTTGGTTTGGAAAACTTGCAGACTCGAGAGGATACAGACCGATTGTCATTCCTGGGCTCATCACGTACTCACTTCTATTTCTGATTATGTGGGTCAATATTGATCAGGATCCGCAACTTCTCATCACCATACCGGCTTTAATAGGGTCAGGAATTGGCATGGCATCGGTCTGGCCAACTCTTACCTCCATAGGAGCGAATGCAATTGAGGACAATTCGATTAGTAGTGGCACATCCATCATTCATACTATTCAAAGAATTGGAGGTGCTTTGGGGATTGCCATCGTGCTAGCAGTTATTAGCGGCCTTTCAGGGTCTGATACTTTTTTTGCGCATCGTTCTGCAATTCTAGTTATGCCAATAGCCGGAGCAATGACCCTTCTCTTATCATGTTTCCTTGATGCCCCTCAGCGCGACTTTCGCTGAAGTATCTCTTGTACGACTGTTGCGACGTGTGAACCACTTCGGCTGTAGATCTTTCCAGAGGCTAGTCCCCTATTATTGATATGATTAATTCCCTCGTGTAGGTGTAAATGCCAGTTGTATGGTGATGATGATCGATGAAACCAAACAGCATGGTCTAGGCTGGCGCCAAAGAAAGGAGGCTCGCCATTCCCATCCCAAGTTCCTTCGTACATCGGGTGAAGTCTTACCGCTGCGTCAAACGGGACATCATCGCTAGCAAAAACTGTTCCTTCCTCATTTGTTGCATTAGCCGAGGTATCTCCATTTACTTTTAGCCATACACCGTGAGCGCCCGGAATCTCAGATGACGGAATTACCTTTCTTTCCATAATCTCAGACCAATTTTCACTTTTGAGGTCATCAGGGTCTGGAATTTTGTCCATATCTATTTGATGGTCGCTACTCGGTCCCTCTTCCTTCAATTGAAATGATGCTGAAAAGTTCAGAATAGCCTCACCTTGTTGGTATGCAATAACTCGTCGCGTTGCGAATGATTTTCCATCTCTTAGTAAGTCAACTTCGTACCGTATTCCTTGGCTGGAATCGCCTCCACGAATAAAGTATGCATGCACAGAATGAACATTCAGATCCTGACCTACAGTCATTCTTGCAGCGGCTAATCCTTGTGCGACGACTTGTCCCCCGTACACCCTTCCCCAATTATATTTCGGGCTGTGACCCACAAATGTCACAGAATCAATTTTTTCCAAAGACATAAGTTGATCAAAGGTGCTTATTTTTCCTGATGTCTGCAATTTATATCCTGTAGAAATATTTCTCGTATTGGGGGTAGTATCTGAATATGCAAGATGCTGTAATCATTACAGGCTCTGCGGCAGGTTTGGGTAAAGCCTTATCGCACACTCTATCCTCAAATGGCAGCAATGTTATAGGCATTGATAAGAATACAAGTGCAGACATTACTGTTGATTTATCTACTCCACAAGGTCGTCGTTTAGCTGTTAGTTCGGCTTTGGACCTTTGCCCTAAGCCTAAAGCAGTTGTAGCTAATGCAGGTCTTAGCCCAATTCATGAAGATCCATTTGCCATTCTTGAAGTAAATTGGCTCGGGGTTAAAGAATTATTAGATTCTTTCCTTTATCCTCTCTCTCAGAATAAAACCGGTTGTGCTGTCGCTATTTCCTCGATTGGTGCTGCAGTAGGCGGCGATAAGGAACTGATTGATTGTCTGCTTGAGGGACGAATTTCCGATGCCAAAGCTAATCTTGACAAGGTTCTTCAATTAAATGCTACCGAAGCTGGAATTGTTGCTTACAGCTCTTGCAAAGTAGCCGTAGCACAATATGTTCGCGCAAACGCTAAATTATGGGGAGATAACGGCGTCAGATTAAATTGCGTTGCACCCGGGCGGATGGAGACTGCGATGTTGGATGGGCTTCTTTCACATGATGAAATAGCCCCTGGAATTGAGGCCTTGCCAACAGGAATTACTAAATCTGCTAGTGCTTCGAAGGTAGCTGACGTAGTTGCTTTTTTCCTTACTGATCAATCCTCCTTCGTTCATGGTCAAGTTTTGTATGTAGATGGTGGATCGGAATCTCTCATACGGCCAAATGTTATTTAGTTAGCACATTCACCACTTGCATCTTATTATCGGCAACAATCAAGCCATGCGTTACCTTCTAATGAGTTTAACTGATTTGGACGAGGAGATTCTTGAAAGACTTCCTACTGATATTCGAGCAGCTATCAAAAACGGAACTCTAAGGGTTCTGCCTAAAGACATTGTTGATTCATTACCTGATCAGATATCGGATTCGATCCCAAACTCGCTAATTGAGGCCGCCAATGCAAACCCAGTGCTTACTCTGATTTTAGTGATTTGTGGGGTTATCGGAGTTATTGGCTTTCTTTATGGAGTGTTTAAAAGCGGTTTAAAAACAACATTATTCTTTGGAGTCGTCGCTGCTATCTCATGGGGATACTTTGCAGTGATCTAGTTGTGGCCGGGTGCTCCTGCTGTAACTCCCCCATCAACGAAAATCACTTGACCGGTTATATACCTTGATTTAGGTGAAGCAAGAAAGCTCACTACCTGCGCTATATCGCTAGTATCTCCAACTCTTTTCAGTGGCACAGCGTTTGACCTTAACTCCAAGGCCTTACCTTCATAATTTGATGCAGTCCCTTCAGTAATTACCATTCCCGGTCCTACTGCATTAACTCGGATTGGAGCCAACTCAAGGGACCATTGACGTGTCAGCGTTTCGATCGCTGCCTTGGAGGCTGCATACATTCCAAGTCCCGGAGAGTTCGTTCGTGAAGCTGCCGATGTTAGATTTATAACGCAACTTGAATCACTTTGCTCAAGTATTGGCAATGCATATTTTGTGCAATTAAGAGTTCCGATTACGTTAGTCTCCCAAACGGTTTTCTGTATGTCGATATCGAGGGTATCAAGGGGCTCAGGTTTCCATATTCCAGCATTATTGATTAATACATCTAGTGATTGCAGTTGGGATATGGCTTCTTTAACATCTGACTCAATTGAGACATCAATTTCAAATACTTCGCAGCCAAAACTTGCCTTAGCTTTATTAAGGGTTTCAGGATTAATATCAAAAATTGTGATAGAGAATCCATCGTTGATAAGAGACTCAACGATTTTGTATCCGATACCTTGCGCACCACCTGTAACCAATGCCTGCATATGATTCCCTTAATTCAATTACCTGCTGATTTGTTGTTCTCATGTATTTGTCGAAGCAACCAAAATCTTAGGAACCGGCCGATACTAAATCGTAGGTATATGAAGCCACCTATGACTGAAAGTGCAACACCGAAAATTGCGAGAATGATGTGTTCGTTATGTTCAAGAGTGTCTATGGCAACGTTACCGCTATTTTGCGACCCAGCTACGAAGTAAGAGATTAGGGCTAAGACTGCCCCTCCAAAAAGTATCAACAGACCAATAAGTTCGTAAAGCCTGTCGCGTTCGTTAGAACTAGTCTTTGTTTTGATCTTTTGTATCGCATTTTCAAACTCGTCGTCCATTGATCTTCCCCCTGATTTCAAACATTGCCCTTTGTGCCAAGATACGCATCAGAAAGTTGATCCTCAAGTTCAGCTGGAGATCCCTCTGATATTATTTTCCCATTGATCAGAATGCCTGCCCTTGTTGCAACACCAAGCACTGTTCTCGCAAATTGCTCCACGACAAGAACTCCGATCCCCTCTTCGGCTAACTGAGAAACTATACCGTAAAGGTCTTTAACAATAATCGGCGCCAATCCCATAGATAATTCGTCTAATAGCAATAGTTTTGGGTTCGTGCTGAGGGCCCTTGACATTGACAACATTTGTTGTTCGCCTCCGGACAGTGTTCCAGCAAGCTGATTTCGCTTATTCCCTAATTGTGGAAATCGTTCAAATGTTACTGATTGGATAGCTTGCAGGCTCTGGCATGCGTGGGTCATCATAATTAAGTTTTCTTCAACAGTGAGATTCGGAAAAATTCCTTTGCCTTCCGGAATCGTGCACACTCCAGCTTTTGCCAGATCTTCTGCTGCTATTCCTTCAATTGATCTCCCGGCAACTTTCACTGAGCCTGCCCATGGGTCAATTTGTCTCGAACATACTTTTAAAATTGTTGACTTTCCACCACCGTTAGGTCCCAGCAATGCATAGATGTCGCCTTTACCCACGGATAAATTTATGCCATGCAATACGGGAATAATTCCATACCCGGTCGAAACATTCTCAAGCTCCAATAAGGGTTTATCCATTAATTCCTCCCAGGTAGGCGTCAATTACGACTGGATTATTTTGAATCTCTTCCGTTGAGCCATCTGCTATTAGCGTTCCGAAATCCAATACGAATACTTTGTCACAGACATCCATTACTAGGGACATGTCATGTTCTACGAGGAAAATAGTGACCCCTTCGGAGTTTAAAATTTTCAAGATTTGAGCGAATTCTTCTGTTTCGTTTTCGTTCTGGCCTGAGGCGGGTTCGTCAAGAAGAAGCATTGAGGGCCCTTGAACTACTGTTCGTGCTAACTCAACCAGTCTGGCTTTACCGGTAGGGATTTCAGCAACACTTTTCGAGGCTATGCTATTTAGCCCTGTTAGCTTCATTACTTGTTGGACGCTAGCACTAACACTCGAGGCGCCGTTAGAGGATCGGAACCATTCTCCTCTGATCTCAGCTGCTACTTGTATGTTTTCTTCCACTGACAAACTTGGGAATAGTTCAAGTCTCTGAAAGGTTCTCCCCAATCCGAGCTTTGCGCGACGGTAAGGAGAAAGGTCGGTCATTACTTGATCATTAAGCCGGATAGTTCCTTCGTTCGGCTTAAGCAAACCGCTTGTCACATTAAATAACGTTGTCTTTCCAGCCCCGTTAGGTCCTATTAGGCCGGTGATGCTATTGGATTCAACTGCTAAGTGAACATTATTCAACGCTACGTGACCCCCGAATCGTATAGTGATTCCTGCAAGAGTTAGTTCACTCATCTCTATCCACCTTTGATATTTGCTGAGACTTATACGACCCTAAGTCAAGCATTTGATCAAGGAAGGCTTCATCTTCCATTGATATCTCGGTGTTGATTCCCAGCAGTTCCCAGTTGCGAGTTTCTGCTTCCTCCAAGTTTGATCTTTTGTCGGCGATTAGAGTGGATATAAGCAGGATTGGTAGTGAAAGCAGCAAGAACGTCCATCCGTCTATGAGATTTGAGACTCTGAGTATCCACACCGAAGTAATTATTGTGATCATAATTGTCAGAACTCGTCGTGATTCTCGCTGTCCGAGAACTCTAAATCCATCAAATATTTGTGATGCAATTCCGTTTGGGTTTCGACCAAGACCTATTCCTGCCACAGCAGGCCCTAGGAAGAGAAAGAAATCATGGACGAAAGTAAAAAGCCAATTGAAACTATTCCAGTCAGTGGAAAGCTTGGCCCAAAAATCCCCCATTACTATAAACGCCGTTCCATAGAGTATTCCGCCAATAAGTGCCCCGCTTACATAACCAATACCACCGACTACTGTCAACATGAATAGTCCTAGACCTTCAAATACAGTGAAAGGGGCATCTTCTTGGATTGCGCGAAGATTTGAAGCATGCAATGCTCCCCCGAAGCCAGCTATAGCAGCAGCTAATGTAAAAACTGATAACTTAAGCCGGAGCATATTAAGTCCCAAAGTGGCGCTGGCAGCTGGACTATCTTTCATTGCCGATAGTTGACGCCCGTATGTGCTCCTTTTCAATCGAATAAGGAAAAGGGCTATAAGAGTGAAACTTATAGCTAGAAGTATCAGCATTGCTGATTGATTACTCTTAAAATTAATTCCGAAAAAGTCTGGTCTAGGCATATTTAATGCCCCGTTGTTGAAGATATTAAATGTAATGTCTTCTCCATCGCCAAAGAATGGAATATCTAAACTTAATGTTTGTCTTTGTTTGTATACCATTTTGTCAACGAAGATTGCGAAAGCAAACGTGGCTAGTCCAAGATATAAACCTCGGAGCCGTAAGGCAGGTAAAGCTACTAGGGCACCTGCAATGCCAGATATTAAGGTCGCAACGAGTATTCCACTTATGGACATACTCTCGCGACTTGCAATTCCTGTTCCGGTTGTATCGTCAAAGATTGTGACTAAAAGCAAGGTAGCTAACGCTATAGAAACAGACAGCACCCACAGTTTCTTTCGTTTGAATCCAAAGGCGGATAAGACTAAAAAAGCGAAGAGTAATGCTAGAAGTGTAGATAATGTTGCAAACCCTGCACCGGTTTCAACCGTTGAGCCGACATCAAATTGATAAGCAGAAAGAGCTCCTATACCGGCAAATGCAAGCGGAGCTAAGTTAATTTCTCCCGCATATCCAGTCAGAAGAACCATCGATAAAGCAATAATGCTGAAACCGATACCTTTCGAGAGACTAAATTCCCATTTAGTTTCAAGCATCGGGGTCAATCCTGAAATGATTACCACAAAAGCAATTCCCCATAAAATTGATGATTTCATAGTCGGTGTTGTGAAGACTTCGCGATGTTTTTTTATTGCAGCTCCTCGAAGGCGCTCTTGAGGCAAGACGATAAGAATCGCAAATAGGATTAAGACTGGAATTGTTGCTCGCAGTTCGGATAGCCATGGCCATTTCCGGCCTGTTCCGGACACCCAATTCCAATATGATACTGCTAGACCGATTGCTATACCGCCAAGGAAAGTTAATGGTAGATTTTTGAGGCGTCCAAATATTGCCGCGGCGTATGCGTTCACAACCAGCAGCGTTAAAGCCAGTACATTCAAGCTTCCTAGAAGAGGGGATATTAGTATCCCAGCTAATCCCGCTAACGCTGAGCCGATTATCCAACTCAGAAGAGCTGACGCATTGGGATTACTCCCATTAAGGCGAACAAGATCTTGGTTATCAACAACGGCTCGCATAGTAATTCCTATACGAGTACTCGTCAGTAATACCTTAAGGAGTATGGCGAGAAATACAGCTACTACAACAACAATGGTCTGATGTGTTGTTATAAATGCATCTCCAAGTTCCCATTTTGAATCACGACCAAAAAAAGGCTCAGGAATTCGTGACTCAAAATCTTGCCAGACCCAATTTGTTATCCCAATGAAAGCCAACATAACTGCAATTGGAATAACAAGCTTCGTTGTCTCTGAAGTTCCCTCGAGTCCCTTCATGACGATTGCTTGCAGAAGAATTCCTAATGACGGCGATACGATTAGTAGAACGAATGCTAGGGCTATAGGTGCTGGCCATTCACCTCCCCAAGCAGAATCCCAACGCAGTTGCCAATAAATGAAGGCAGCGAACATACCGATAGCGCCGTGGGCAAAATTAAAGATGCCGGAAGTAGTGTAAGTCACTACTAAACCAACTGATGCTATCGAGTAGATAGAGCCTATTGCTAAGCCGACAACTGTAAACGTTATAAGCTCTGTCATTTCGATGAACTACTCAGCAGTAAATTTTTGCGAAACTCTGTTCTCATCCAGTGCTGCATCGTCAGTCCACCTGTTGGTAAATCCGGCATTCCAACTTTCATTACACTCAAAGGTTCCTGGTTCGCTTGGAAATATACGTTCATATGTAGTTCCAACTAATTCGATCACGATTCCGCATGGCGGTGGTTCGTTTACTCCAGGATCACTCGCCACATGCATGCCACCACCTGACCATTCGTCAATCTTTGCTGCTTCCT
>CAJWRY010000032.1 GCA_913046155.1 uncultured Candidatus Nemicrothrix sp.
GACATTCCAAAGGGGTAGTCAAAAACCTCTGTTATGCGCACATATTCTTCACTGAACTGCCCGAAAGGACAGAATATGAAAAAGACTATGGTGTCCTTTCTGTTGATGTTGTAAGCGATCAGTCGCCACTCGAGAACTTGCGAGGAATTTCAAACTACGAACCCCGATTTGCTGGTGTTATATGGTCCCTATCACCAGATATACAAGCTGACATTGGCCTATCAGTAACTAAAATCCATCACTGGGACAATAGGCCACAGGATACTAACCCGACGTACGGGGGGATAAAGCAAATTTCCTTCGTATCTAAAAGACATAATTTAGGCACTGATACATTTCATGCACGGTATCGGGCGCATGCATCTATTGCTCGGGAGCATCACGGGATGCAGGCCTATGCTCAAAATTTGGATATTGACATTATCTATGGAAGCCCTCCCGATGGTTTTGAGATCAATGCAATTAGTGAATTGTGGTTTGCAACTAGAGAAGACTGGAATGAACGATTCTATTTGGACGCATCAAGTCCTGAAGTGGTAAGAAGAGATACCGAAACATTCATCGACTTCGGGAAGACACAATCGGCAATAGTGACTGAGATAACGCACAGAGAGTAAGTATGAGCGAACCAAAACAAATTGAAATAGATATCAACCGTAAAGTACTTGAAGAGATGCTCTTGAGATTAGAAAACACAAAGTGGCCCCCGATAGTAGGAGAAGACAGCTGGGACTATGGTGTACCGAAGCAGTGGATGCAGGACATGACCAACTATTGGACCACCGAGTGGAAGTGGGACAATGTAGCTACCCAAATAAATGAATGGAAGCACTTTTCTGTCACCATAGAACAGGTACCTATCCATTACCTTCATGCACCAGGTAAAGGGCCGAACCCAAAGCCTTTAATTTTAACCCACGGATGGCCGTGGACATTTTGGGATTTCAAAGATGTGATTGGCCCATTAAGCGACCCTGAAAAGTATGGGGGAGACCCGAAGGATAGTTTTGATGTATATGTTCCCTCACTTCCAGGATTTATCTTCTCTTCACCGTTGACCAAAGCTGGTGTTGATGTCCGAGAAATAGCGAAACTTTGGAACACGTTGATGACAGAAGTCCTTGGCTATAAGAAATTTTGTGCTCATGGAGGAGATTGGGGAGCTTTGGTAACAGCTCACCTTGCTCATGAGTTTGCTGATTCAATAATTGGCGCACACATGAGCTTGAGCGTTATTCCTGGGGTAGATAGAAGAAGCTTGCCACCTGAGTCATGGGCTGATGATGAAACGTGGAAGATAGAACGAAGTAGAGAGGCTGAAGATACCATTCGCTCACATATCACTACTCATTTGTTAGATCCACAAACATTAGCATTCGCTTTGGCTGACTCACCTGTAGCAACAGCTGCTTGGATATGGGAGCGCAGAAGGAACTGGAGTGACAATACCGGTGATGTGGAACAGTCGTTTACCCGAGAACATTTATGCACTACAGCGTCACTCTATTGGTGCACAGGCTCAATTGGATCGTCTCTTCGCCTTTACCATGAGCATTTTAAGAAACCATGGCCACTGGTTCACAATCGACTTCCAAGACTTGAAGCACCTACTGGTATTGCGGTTTTCCCGAAGGATGTTGTGCATCTTCCCCACTCGATAATGAAGGAATATACTAATCTCCAGCATTACACCGTTATGCCTTCGGGGGGCCATTTTGCAGCTGCTGAAAAACCAGAGCTCGTAGCAAAAGATATTCGAAAGTTTTTTAGAGCGCTGCGTTAAAGCTCTTTCAGTTTCGTGTCTGAGGCCTCGAGAAGCGCATCAATACGAGAATTAAAACCTTCCATCTCATCACCAATATCTTTATTCCCCATAGCTCCAGCTGTAAACCTAACTCTTACCCCCTCGGTGATAGCTGCCAAACGCCAAAATTGAAAAGCCACATAGAAAGGCAAATTCGAAAGATCTCGCCCCGAAACCGATTGATAACGTTCAGCAACCATCTCCGGGCTGATATATCCTTCTGCTAGTGTCGGAGCGTCACTCATAATAAGTGAGTCTGAGGTGCCCCTCTCACCCCACCACATCAACATGCCACCCAAATCGGCAAGCACATCACCTAATGTGCATAACTCCCAATCCAGTACAGCTGCGACACGGTTATCGGCGCCAATCATACAGTTATCAAGCCGGTAATCACCGTGGGTTATCCCATACCCTTCCTGATCTGGGACACACTTCTCAAGTTGTTTATGAAGTTCATAGAAGAGAGGCATCTCCCTGTCTGATCCCTCATCAACCTGCCGCTTCCATCTTCGTAGCTGGCGACCGATATAGTCCTCACGTTTTCCTAAATCACCTAGACCAACACTTTCGGGATCAACTTCATGAAGAGTAGCCAAAGTCTCAACAAGAGAAACACTCTGTATCCTTCGCTCGTCTGCGGAGAAACTCTGAGCATCAACGCGATCCTTAATAATGCTTCCCTCAACAAAGTCCATCACGAAAAAAGGTGCACCAGTAACAATTTCATCTACGCACATACCTACAATTCCTGGGACTGGTACATTGCTAGGACCTAGTGCAGAAATAATTTTATGTTCACGCCCCATATCATGAGCTGAAGCAAGTATGTGCCCGGTAGGAGGCCTTCGAAGAATCCACTTTCTGCCTGCTTCATCCTCCAACTTATATGTCAGGTTAGATCTTCCGTGGGTGACTACATCAAAACGAATTTCGCCGGTAACTTCAGAACGTTCTGTTAGCCAGCCCGCAATATTTTTTCTATTTATACCTGGAAGGTCATCACTTGCCATTCTTGAAGCGTAGAGCGTAAATCGCTTTATGTTAAATTTTTGAGCCGAGGGAAGAATCACTATTGATTTCTTGGCAAATATGTTTAAACATTCAGTATCTCCTAATATGTCAACTTGGTGCTGATGTTATGAACTCTGTTATTTACTATCTACTAATCGGCGTAATAGCGTACTTTCTGGGTTCAATTCCGGTTGCGTACATAATTGCTAAAGCCGTCAGAAGCATAGATGTCAGAAAAGCAGGAGAGGGCAATGTAGGCGCAAGAAATGTTTTCCATACTGTAGGCCCTCGATGGGGTTCGCTTGTATTCCTTTTGGATTTCGCCAAAGGAGCTGTGCTCGCAGTGATTGTCTCAAATGAAAGTCCTGCAAGAATAGCATTCGCAGGCATTCTTCTACTTGTGGGTCATGGATTCCCCGTTTGGTTGAGATTTATAGGGGGGAAAGGGCTTTCTCCTGTAGGAGGGTTCACAGCAGCATTACTTCCATACTCTGCATTAATTGCGATAGCTATATCGGGGTTAGCTTGGCTAAAAACACGAAAATTCATGCCGACGACGGTCACCGTAATCATCTTTACAATAGCCCTCGCTCCCATATTTGAATATCAGCTTGAAAAAATGCTTATACCTATTGGATTATTTATACTTGTTGGATTGAAAAGAAAGATTGATGAGCCTAGAACAAGAGTGATTGAAGGAAGTAATGATTGGCCTGAACTATCAGGTGATGGAAGTTAGTTGAGGCTGTGGAGTAGGACAAGATGACTTGGGAATTTATCTTTGGAAGATTTTTAACACTGTTACTTGTTTGCCAACTTGGCTTGATTTTATGGAACCTACGGGTCGTGATTCGCCCAAAGGCGAAACTCCCACAATCAAATACCAAAGTTAGCCTTCTAATTCCAGCAAGAAACGAAGAAGGGTCCATAGGGAGTTGTCTCCGGTCTCTAACCAATCAAGACCATCAAAATATTGAAATCATAGTGCTAGACGACCACTCAACTGATAGAACTCGAGCAATAGTGGAATCTCAAAACCCCAAAATTAAACTCATATCAGGGAAACCAATACCAGCTGGATGGACAGGTAAGAATTGGGCATGCCATCAATTGTCAAAGCGAGCAACGGGGGATGTCCTCTTTTTTATAGATGCTGACGCTGTCCTCGAACCCGCAGCTATTACTTCAGTTCTGCATGTTATGGAGACAGAGAATGTGGATATGGTAGCTTCTCTGCTTCGTAACCAAGGCACATCCTTTTCTAGTAGCATCCTTCTGCCGATAGTCAATCATGCAATATTGGCACTATTCCCAGCCTCGCTTATCCATAGAAGTTCAAATCCTGATATCGCCCTGGCATTTGGCCCATTTATCGGAGTTAGCGCAACAGCATATGTTGAATCAGGTGGCCATGCAGCTCACCCCGATCACATTGTTGATGATGTGCAACTTGCTCGCTCAGTCAAAGCTGCGGGTTATCAGCAAAGGTTAATAAACGGTACCGATCTTGCTACCACTACCTGGTATTCAGGGTTTAGAGATATATGGAAAGGATTCTCAAAGAATGCGTATGGGGCCCTTAGTTATAGGACCTCGTTGTCTCTCCTAGTGACATTCCTAGTGGCCCCGTTACTGGCATTACCGTTCTTACGGCTACTTGCAGGTTTCTTTGGAGCCCCTGTACCGATGGAAGTCTTATGGCAAGTAGTCCTATTAATACTTGGAAGATTTATCACATCATCAGTTGGGAGGGACCCTCTTTGGGGAGTCATATTCCACCCCTTTGCAATGCTTTTCTGGGGAGCAACATTGTTTTGGTCAATGATTATTGCAATGACCGGACAGAGTATTGAGTGGAAAAGCCGTAACTACACTACGAAACCTAAGCAAACGAAAGACCTTACGGAAGATAACTAACAACAACATACAGCGAAGGTTGTAATGGTAAGTGACCTTCAATACTCGTTTCTGACAGCTAATGTATATTAAGTGAATCGCCCTTTTTTCCCACCTCCTCCTTTGCTGGATGAAGGATGGTATTCTGACCCGACAGGGCGCTACGAAGCTCGCTACTGGGATGGTCAGAAATGGACTAAACACGTATCTCATTATGGTGCTACTGGTACAGATCCCATATTACGCGCACGCTTTGATCGACTATGGGTCAGACTCGCTCTTAGAGTTATAACTTGGGGAGCCACTATCCTCATTATTTACTTTCTTGTAAAAGCATTCTGGCCAACAGAATTCCTGAATGAATCAAGCTTGATTCACATCACGAATCACAGCGAAAACAACATTACAAACGATTTCGCTGCCTTTAGCAGTATCGGCATTACTATTAGAACAGTCTTAGGAACATGAAAACAAGCATCAAATATATAGGAACTTTTTTGTTTGGCGTACTGGCGTCATTTTTGGGTCTTGTTGTATGGGGAGACACCGATGGGTCAGAATTAACTCTTCGCAGTTCCACAAACGCAGTTGATAATAGCCTTGCGCCAACACCTAAACCACTTTTGCCTGTTGATGATGATGACTTATCACAAAACGCACCCATCACTGCATATGCCCAATATTCGAAAGATTCTATTGCATTGACAGGTAGCGTTAATGCCCAAGCGCTTGCTGACGCAATGATCGTAGTTTCAAATCAACTAATCCCAGAAGGTACAGTAACCGCTGAATTCGAGATCTTAACCGGTGTTGATTTGGCAATCATTAACCTTGAAATATCAGGGGAAATCATAGATGAATCAGACCGTTTAAGAGTTTTGAATAAATTTGAAGCTCTTGGAGTAAAAATAGTTGACAAACTCGTTATTGAGGGGTCACAGCGAACAGTCTTTGAAGTCATAAAAGATCTACCTAACCTCAGCCAAGTTTCTGATTTTTTCTCCGCAGCAGGCGTTGAGGAACAAATTGGTGATGAAGTCAGTTCTATAACGATTTTTGCGCCTACAAACACTGCAATGCAAGCACTAGATATCACCGCTCTGCAAGAGTTCGCCCAATTAGTGCAGCTTAGTGACATACTCCAATTTCACATAGTGCCAGGAGACTTCTACTCATCACAATTGTCCAACGGAACAGGCTTAACGACGCTGAAAGGCGAATCATTACAGGTTCAAACAGGTGACGAATCAACTATCAGAATTCAAGACAGCCTCGTCACCCAAGCAGATATCACAGCAGCCAACGGTGTAATCCATGTCATTGATGCTGTCTTGATTCCCGGAACAATTAAAACAGAAATAGCGTTGAACCAGATAGTGGGTTCCGACCCAATTCTGTTTGCAGTTGGAAGCCCATTTCTGGCAGAAAGTTCTAAACCAATTCTCAATCAAGTAGCAGAAATCCTCATTGAAAACCCTGAAGGTAATTTAGAAATAGAAGGCCACTCTGATACTGATGGAGCTGAAGATATAAATCTAGACCTAAGCGCAAGCCGAGCAGAAGCTGTCCTAGAATACCTCATTTCCAGAGGAGTCGATCCAAGCCGTCTCTCAGCTATAGGCTATGGCGAGACCCGCTTAAAAATTGATCCAGAGGTCACTGCAGCAGACCGAGCGGCGAACCGAAGAATAGAATTCAGAGTCACTTTTCAAAGCTAGCTAACTAGATAGCGCAACTCAGCCCAGTCCCACCCAATCCGCAATAACCATTTGGGTTTTTACCTAAATACTGTTGGTGATAATCCTCAGCGAAATAAAATATTGGCGCCATCACAATCTCCGTAGTTATCTCCCCAAAACCTTCCTGAGACAAAGCTGATTGGTAAATGAGCATAGACTCCTCAGCATCGCTAAATTGTTCCTCAGAGAAGCAATAAATCCCGCTACGGTACTGTGTTCCAACATCATTACCCTGCCTCATACCTTGAGTTGGGTTATGGTTCTCCCAAAAGACTTTCAGTAGGGATCTGTAATCTACTACTTCAGAGTCGAAAGCGACCCTCACAACTTCATTATGACCAGTCATTCCAGAGCAAACTTCCTCGTACAGAGGATGAGGAGTGAACCCACCGGCATAACCAACCGAAGTAGTCACCACTCCCTCTAAATCCCAAAATTTTCTCTCTGCCCCCCAAAAGCAACCCATCCCGAACATCGCATACACCAAATTGTTTCCATTTGGTGCAATCTGAGAAGACCCTAATATGTAATGGTTATCTGTTATTTGCATTTCTGAGGCTCTACCAGGCAGAGCCATTTCCTCGCTTGGCATTTGTGGCAAGAACATATCTCTATTTCTCATAAATCTTTCCTTCGCTACCGGGTATGAAGAATTCCGTTGTCAAGCACAACTCTATCTCCAGCCATCGTCCGGAACTTAAAATTATCTCCATCCTCCCAAACGTGAACCTCGAGCGTCTCACCAGGTATGACAGGGGAACTGAAACGCCCGTCCATACTCTTGAAATTATCAGGATTTCCATCACAGGCTAGGTGAACGAGAGCTCTGCCAGTAAAGCCGTATGTGCAAAGTCCGTGCAAAATAGGTTTAGGGAAACCACCCAAAGCTGCGAAAGATGGATCAGAGTGAAGAGGGTTACGGTCTCCATTAAGCCTATAAAGAAGAGCTTGATCATTTCTGGTTTCATAATTAACGATGCTGTCTGCGTTCCGATCAGGAAATACGACTTTGTCTACAGGTCCTCTGTCGCCACCCCAGCCACCTTCACCACGAAAAAATAACTTACTGATGTTAGTGAAAACTGGAAGGCCATCAGATGTATCAAGAGCGGTGGTTTCCAGAATTACCAAAGCGGCTTTCTCTTTATCATAAATATTAGAAATTTTACTGGTTGAGGAGATAGTGGCTTGCGTTGGAAGTGGTTTATGGAGGATGACTCCCTGTTCTCCGTGGACCATTTTTGAGTAGTTGACATCACCTAAATGCGCAAGAGGACCTCTTCCCCCAGTTCCACCCAAAACAACACACATAGTTGGTAGAGCTTTTTGTTGAACATCTTTTGTATTCTCTGTTGTAAATTCTAATTCAAATCCTGTTGGGTCAGTTGCTCCAGCTCCAACACCCAAACTGTAGAGTAAGCAATCTTTCGAATCCCATGAACTTTCATGCGGTTCAGATTCCATGCCAATAGCGTCTAAATTTATACCCATTTCAACTCCTTTGAATGTTAAGACTACTGCATGCAGTCTTAAGTCGTCACTTTAGCGAGACAGCCAAGATAACGGAACTTGCAATGACGAAACTAAATGACCGTGGCCTTTCTTGATTATTAAGTCAGCGTATTTTTTTGACGGATAAATGTAGCTATCCAGGTTGGGCTTATTCACTGATTTCCAGATCTCTGAAGCAAGTTCTTTTCGTTCCTCCATATTCAGGTTTTTAAATTGCGAAAAGAAAGACTTGGTATTGTCCTCAGCCAAAGTGCAGTACCTAAGAAATCTATCTTCATACCATTGGGTTATTTCGCTTTCATCTGCGTCTATGAAAATTGAAAAATCAAGAAAATCTCGAATTGACTGATCCTCACCTTTTCTTTCTGGGGGGTTTTGAAGAATGTTAACTCCTTCAATAATGATCAGATCTGTTACTTCAAAATGGGAAGTGCCTTCAATGTCATAAGTTTCGTGCGAATAGATTGGGATTATTGAATTAGGTTTCCCCTCTCTAATTCCCGACAGGAATTTGATAATAGCTGCGTGATCAAAACTCTCAGGGAAACCTTTGCGATGTAGAATTTGATCCTTTTGTAATTGCAGATTAGGAAACAGAAAATTATCAGTTGAGATGACCTGACCCGAAAGATTTATGGGAGGACTGGTAACTAGTTTCTTTATGATGTTTGAAATTGTTGATTTGCCGACTGATACGCTCCCCGCAATACCAATCAATAGAGGTTGCACGGTTCCGGTTTTCGCATTCAATGAATGCTCATAGTGACTTAACAATCTTTGAACAATTGGAGCATAGATTTCATTAATCTCCTCTTGCGTGAAGTTTGAGTCAGCAATGCCCTTAACTCCTTGGATTCCCCAACTAATAGTTTCTTCAAGCCACTTTTCTCGATTTAGCAATTGTGTATCTTTAGTCATCTAAGTGACCTCGTATTGTTTGCCGCGCATTACTTGTTATGCGCCTTCTAAGATCTATTAATTATGTCTTGCCAAAACAAATTTAGAGTCTATATTTCAATATTCTTCCTATAGGAGAGAGAATAGATGGATGAAAGCAATACGTGTCTCAGATCAATTTGTAGAGCTATGTGACGTGCCGGAGCCTAAAGGGGAGGGCGTTCTCGTTAACGTGGAAGCGGTCGGTATTTGTGGATCAGATCTTCACTTAATTGATTCAAATATGATGAATGTAATTCCCGGTCATGAGATTTCTGGCATTACGTCAAGCGGACATCCTGTAGCCGTCGAACCAATGCTGTCATGTGGTGCCTGTAAGCATTGTGATGAAGGTTCACAACCTCATTGTGATAGTGCTTTGCCTAACACTATGGGTATCGGGATTGATGGGGGGATGGCGGAGAAGATTCTTGTACCTGAACGATTTCTCACTCCATTACCAAATGGTATTGATGTGCGGGACGCCTTTTTGATTGAGCCACTGGCAGTGGCAGTCAGGAGTTTATTGCGAGTGGGTTCAAACTCAATCAAGAGGATTGTTATCGTTGGCGGTGGAACAATAGGGCTATGTTGCGTTGCAGTAGCTAAATACTTTGGCGCAGAAGTTGAACTTCATGCTCGTCACCAACACCAAATTGATGCAGGGCATCGATTAGGGACACAGTCCCTGCGACCTGAATTAGCACCGGTAGTGATTGAAGCGGCTGGAACTGAAAGTGCTTTAGCAACTGCTGTGAACTTAGCTGCGAAAGGGGGCTTAGTCGGAATCCCCTCTACCTATTGGAATCCAACAGAGTTACCTGGCATGAGTATGGGAATGAAAGAAGTCTCGTTGGTTCCATCCATCACATACGGGAATACCCTGGGGCAACGTGATTTTGAATTGGCTGCAAAAATTCTTGCTTCGACCCCTGAATTACCAAGGGCATTAATCACCCATAGATTCCCAATCGATGCAGCTGCTGATGCTTTTGAAACTGCTAGATCCCGTCAAAAAGGTGTAATAAAAGTTGCGGTGGATGTCTAGAAAGGGGACAACTTCTATTATCTGTAATAATGATATGGGGATCGTAACTATTCATAAAGAAGATCATGACAAAATAGTAAAACCCGCATAGATTGACAATGTGAGTAGAGGCAACCTAAAGGGTATGCAATGACAGCAATTGAAGTCCAAGCACCCAGCACCAGACCTTGGTGGATGGAGAATGCGGGATGTCAAGGAAAGTCGCAACTATTCTTTCCTCCTCCAGGCGAAAGGCCGGCTGCTAGAGAACGACGTGAGAATCGTGCTCGAAAAGTTTGCTTTGAGTGCGAAGTTCTTGCTGACTGCCAAACCTATGCACGTCAGCAAAGAGAACTTGGCTTCTGGGGCGGAGAATCAGAGATAGAGCGTGCTGAAGCTGGATTTGCACCCACAACCCCCGTAATAGGCTTAAGAAGGCACAGAACAGCCGCAAGTTAAAGCCCCATAACTAATACCATATTAGAAACCAGTATTACCGCTAGGCTACCAACATGAACGAACACGTCGGTCCAGCAACTAGCATTCACGGTTCAAGTGATGAGGTTCTCATCTCCGCCCATGATTATGGCGGAGGAGGCCCATCGATTGTTTTCTGCCATGCGACTGGATTCCATGGGCGATACTGGGATCCAATCTGTAAACAACTCTGCAATAATTTCCATTGTGTCTCTCTAGATTTTCGGGGTCATGGTAATAGTTCTATGCCGTTAGGCACCTCCATGAGTTGGGTCGGAATGGCCGAGGATCTCTTATGTGTTATCGACCAACTCAATCTTGACCCAGCACTCGCTGTGGGTCACAGCATGGGGGCAAGTAGCATACTTCTTGCTGAACAAATTCGACCTTCAACTTTTAAAGCTGCATGGTTATTCGAGCCTATAGTTATTTCTCCAACGACTTTTACTGAAAAGAACTCAAAGGGTGGGTCTCTTGCAGCTTCAGCAAGGAAAAGAAAAGAGATATTTGCATCGCGCGAAGAAGCATACGAACGGTACGCCTCAAGACCACCATTTTCCGCAGTAGATTCAGATGCATTATGGGCGTACGTCAATTATGGATTTAGTGACCACGATGACGGCGTGGTTCTCAAATGCAGAGGCGAAATTGAGGCCCAAGTATTTGAAAGCTCTGTGACTACTATCTACGAAAATTTAGCATCAGTGGAGACCTCAGTAACCGTGGCTGCAGGGGGAGATAAAGAAGGACCAGCACAAATAGCACCCATAGTTGCTGACGAATTACCTAATGGCCGATTCCGCTCCTTTGCGGAATACACTCATTTCGCCCCAATGGAGGATCCAAATTTCATTGCTGCAGAAATACGCAATGAACTAATGGGAACTCTTTAGGAAATTCTAAGGTATCGTCAAAACATGGACGCAAGAACATGGTTAGGTTTAGAACCGTCACATAACCCACATCGTTGGCACCTACCAGTCTCTAAAGGTATCTCTACTGGCCATCGAGCGATGTTTGGTGGTAGCGGTCTTGGAGCAGCAATAGCGGCCATGGAGGGTACAAGCGACCGACCCGTTGTTTGGGCGACAGCACAATACCTCCTGTTCGCTAAAGTTGGGACCGTCGTAGATTTTGACGTCACTCTTGCAGTTCATGGCAAAAAGACAACACAAGCTCGAGCTGTTGGACATGTCGGCGGAACAGAAATCATTACGGTCAACGCTGCTTTAGGTACTCGCTCATACCCTGAGGAGAGAACTTATTGTCTTCCCCCAGAAGTTCAAAAGCCAGAAGCATGCCCAATAAGAGAACGATTTTCAAATGTTAATGATTCGCTTGACTCGCGAATCGAACAAAGATGGGCCTTGCCACTTGGAGCTAAAGAACCAACTGAAATTGAACCGGGCAGAATAGCAGTTTGGAGTCGAATGCCAGAGCTCTTGGAACCATCAGCAGCTACATTTGCTGTATTGGGTGATTATGTACCTATGGGTATCAGCTTCATACAACAGGGAAAAGCAGGATCAACAAGCCTTGATAACACTTTGAGAGTAATTGATCTGGTTCCCAGTGACTGGTACTTACTTGACATTAGAGTCGATGCGATAGCTAGCGGGTTTGGGCATGGTGTTATCCATATTTGGTCAGAAGACGGAACTCTGTGTGCGATCGGAAGTCAATCTTGCATTGTGCGAAGCAGAGAACCTGGCTCTCACTCTCCTCCAAAACGTCTTGTTGAGTCACCTAATACATCTGAATAAGTTGATGGCTAAATTATTTCTCTGAATAGCGTAGGATTGCGCTTACCTTTTGGTTGTTTGCCACGCTCATCTTTGATGTCATAATGTACTGCTAATTCAGCTGTTGTTAAAACTTGCCCATTTCGCTCGAACCTTTGATCATCTGTGGCAAGTTTAGCTATAACTCGTCCCGTATAGAGTGGGGTTTCGGAGTTCTCTTCATCTAATTCTATGTCACCCTTTTCAATACTTTCTATAATGAATTCCGTTAATACTTGGCTTGGCCAAAGACCTATAACGCAAAGTCCATCTTCTTTACCTTCAACTGCAAAATCAC
>CAJWRY010000033.1 GCA_913046155.1 uncultured Candidatus Nemicrothrix sp.
ACCAAACTCATCACCAGACTCAGGAACACCAGGCCAGCCATCCTCACCCTGATAGATTGTTTCGTTAACTCCTATTCCTCCGTTGCCGCCGTAGATTGTGTGAATCAGCCCAGCATCAGAAACTGAACCTATGTTTTCGCCTGATACTCCTACCGTAAAGTCTATAGCATTATCGCCGTTGAAATCGGCTGCAACGGTGGCGGTGCCAAAGTCATCCCTTGACTCTGTTCCGATCCATCCCGCTGGTAATAAATTGTCGTAGTCCTGATGCACCCTGTTATCAGGTAGAGAGAAGTTAGGCACGAAGTAAAGAGTCGAGAGTATTTGCTCACTTTTATCTCTTCCTTCAGAAGACAGGCCACTGTTTACAAGAGACATAAATGAATCGCCCTTGGTGACCTTTGTTCCGCTCGTTCCGTAAATAGTTATATCAGCATGGTCGGTTCTACCGTATGGATCAACGTCGCCGCTTATAGAAAGTGCAGTGACATGACCGATTGAACCAAGTGAATCTGCCACCCAACGCCCCAATTCTTCACCTGAGTATGATCTAGACCAAGTTCCATATGGGTTTCCTGAACTGTCAAATGCGTCAGGTTGTGCTTGCAGGTATGAGATATTTGCGCATGGAAAATTGGCAGAAGTGCAGAAAACATACGATCCAGCTGCCGTGGCTCCTCCGTTGGAGGAACTGTAATAAGCGATGATTGGAGACTGATTTATGAGAAGCACGTTTTGCGATGTCACATCAACTGCTGATTGCCAGTTAGGTGCATACGCTCCTGACTCATTAGAATAACCTGTGTAATGTTGGTCATTTACTGTCGAATAAACATCCCAAGGCACTGTCCAGTTAGCATTCCCGCGCCTGCTTAAAACTCTTTGATAGGCGTATGTTCTCCCGGCGATGGCTTGAGTTTCCAGAGCTGCATCTGGCCAGCTTGCTGGTACTTCAGCTAAGCCATAAAGGTACTTATCCATGGGTAAATTTTCAAGAAGTACGTATATCCCACCTCCAGCGAAAGTTCGCTTGCGGACGGTAAGCGATCCCCATTGGTAACTATTGCCAGATGTGCTTATATTCGTGAACTGTGAAATTACATCAGTCTGGATCGGCTCATTTTCACTGAGTTCAATGTAAATGGGCTCAACTTCGCATCTATTTACAGGTGTTTCACCGGAATCATCAATACAGATATCAACGCCTTGCGTGTTCGTGATTGTAAATTCATTTTGTCCGTATCCGAAAGTCAATTCGGTTCCCTCAGTTAAGGATGCGAATGTTTCATCGTTTCCATTCTTAATATCAATTGGACCAGAAGTCGTGAAAGTCGCTCCCAACCCGCTGAAGAGGTGAACACGGATATCGTCCGGGACATTTTCATCCTGAGTTAGAGATGTGTTTGGATAGTAAAATTCAAGAATTTCTGCTGCCGTTTGTCCTCCTCCGCCTTGATTAACGGGGAGGGCTCTTCCGTAGGCTCCATACTGGCTCATGCCTACTCCGTGTCCCCATCCTCCACCTTCAATCGTAATGGTATTAGTTCCATCAGCTAAAGCTAGAGAACCGGCACTAAGAAGTGCGCATATGAATGATGCCAATATTAGGAAAGATGAAAATTTCATTGATTTCAGCTCAGAAAATTCTGTCCTTATTTAATCTCTCCGTTAATCATATTCTTAATGTTGGTCTCAAATGTGTCATGGACTGAGATAATGTCGGATGAGGTCCAAACCAAGGTTAGAGCAGGGATCAAGAAAATGGTCAAAGGCAAAAGTGAGGCGCAATTATCGGATTCGGTGGATGTTTTAATCTTAACTACAGCTCATGATGCAGAGGACGGACGATTGATTCGGCATCAAAATTCTTTTGGTCGGGCTGGCATCTCCGCTGTAATTGTGTCTCTTCAGTTTAAATCTAGACTTTCCCGCTTTGTGAAAGGCACTATAAGATCCCTCAGGGTTATCAAACAGATCAAACCACGTTGTATTCTGCTCCCAGACCCTGAGTTGCACCTTTTCTTGTCTCCTTTGATTTACAAGAAGTACCGCGTGATCGCCGATGTTCACGAAGACTATTCTTCTGTTACGTTTGACAGGTATTGGTTGAAGGGTTTCGCAGCTAAAGCCGTCAGAATCTGTCTCAAAGTGCTGCCAAAAGTCAGGTCATCATTTTCACATATAGAAATTGTTGCAAATCCCAATTATGGATCCCGAGGATGCATTTTGGTAGAGAATATTCCTCATCGTGATGATCTGCCTGGTAGGTCTGACAGTCCTGATTTGAGGGCAGTTTACGTCGGAGATATTAGGGAGAGTCGAGGAATTGAAAGAATGCTTCAGCTCACTACAGAGATACCTGAGCTTCACCTTGACTTGATTGGACCATGCTCTTTCCCAGAGAGGTTGCAAGTAAGAATCAAAGAATTGGGTTTGCGAGAGAGAGTAATCTGGCATGGTAGAAAATCTTATGCTGACTCATGGAAGCTAGCCTCAAAATCAACGATTGGTTTGTGCCTACTTGACGATACGCCGGCGTTTCAAGAAGCGATTCCGTCAAAAATTTGGGAATACTGGTGTTTGGGTTTACCCGTACTGGTTACAAATCTTAGGTCAATGGCCGCTCTGGTCAATAAAGTGCAAGGAGGGATGGTGTTGAATTCCGAAGACGACACGAATCGGATAGTTGCATGGTTACATGATAGTTCGATGTTAGATGAGCAGGGGAAGCGCGGATATAAGGCATTTAGTCAAAGTAGTGAGCAGAATGCAAATAGGCTTGTCTCCGCTTATCACAAAGCGCTTCGCTCATAGACTCAGTGGCAGTTATTGGGTTAGTGGTCATCTTTTTTAGAAGATTCAATTAGAATCTTCAAACATGGAGAAAATAAGCAGAATGGACGGAACGGGGCTTTGAAAGCTAGTTATGTGAGAAAAGCTACAAGATCTGGTATTCCGCCACTTCGAGACTACTTAACAGAGACTTATCGGTTTCGGACGTTTGCAATGTACTGGTCTAAAGGAGAGCTTAAATCAAGGAATTTTGATACGACTCTAGGGAGGTTTTGGCATTACCTCAATCCGTTCTTATTTGGGCTTATCTATTTTGTCTTCGTCGGTATTCTTACAGGTGGTGGTTTAAACAGCACAACTCGTCTTGCCTTCATGGTTTTCAACCTTTATGTTTGGACGTTGCTTAGCTCTGTTGTCGTTACGTCAGTCAGTTCAGTGCGAAATGGTGGTGGGGGAGTTCTGACTAATTCTGCAATACCAAAGGTTGTCGTTCCTCTTGCTTCAACATTTTCGGCGACTAATCTTTTTCTTCGTTCTCTCGTTGCTTATATTCCATTGCATTTGATTGCAGACAGAGGATTGCACATTGAATTCCTCTGGATCCCGTTGATGCTTTTCCTCACTTGTCTTTTTGCATTTGGAATAGCATTGATTTTCGCCACGCTGAATATATACCTCCGCGATATTTCTCGGTTCCTTCCCCATTTCTTGAGGCTTTGGTTGTACCTGTCACCAGCGATTTGGGAATTTGATCGGGTGTTGGATAGTGGTGTGGTAAACACACTGGCCAGAATAAATCCCACCTATTCGGCCTTCTCTGCTTGGACGATAATCCTAGATGGCTCATCGGTCATTGGAGGGCCGGCACTCAGTCGGCAGGTATTAATCTTTTCAGCGTGGGCGATTTCCACTGCTGTTGTGGGGTTCCTCGTCTTTATTTCAAGGGAGGATGAGTTTGCGATCCGAAATTGATAACGCCATCGAGATTCAAAATCTTTCGGTAGCGTATTCTGCTGTGGTTGGCAAAAAGGTCTCTCAGAATGCTGGAGGATTCCGTAGATCAACCAAGCTTCAGAAAATTAATGCCCTATCGGATGTTTCAGTTAATTTTCCTGCCGGAAAAGTCACCGGTTTAATAGGCGGTAATGGCGCTGGCAAGTCGACTTTACTGAAAACTATTGTTGGGGTTTTGAAACCCTCAGCAGGTCAGGTGCGTCTTTGGGGTAGGCCACATTTATTAACTCCAGGAATGGGGTTTAATAGAGTTCTCTCGGGGCGAGAAAATGTAATACTGGGTGGGCTCGCTTCTGGTATGACGCTCGAAGAGGTTCGTTCTAAGCAGGACGAGATTATTGAGTTTGCGGATATCGGTGATTTCATTGACCTCCCAACAACTACATATAGCTCAGGTATGTTTGGTCGGCTGGCTTTTGCTGTCGCCACGCATGTAAACCCTGAAATCCTTTTGGTAGATGAAGCGCTTTCCGCTGGTGATACTGCTTTTAGAAAAAAGGCAGTGGAACGAATTCGTGGTTTAGTTTCCTCTACCAAGACAATAATTGTCGTTTCTCATTCATCTGCTTTGGTTTCTGAAATGGCAACCGAAGCTGTTTGGCTACACAGAGGAAAAGTCAGGATGCAAGGTGAAGTGGATACAGTCTCCGATGCTTACAAAGCCTTCTTAGACGAGTCAAGTGAAACAGCTCAACTTCAAAGCAACAAAGAAGAGTGATGGTTACCTTGAGGGCACATAACTGGCCTTTGACAAGGCTCTGATATGTCAGAAAGATCCAAACCCCACCTTGTCTACATTGCTTTCTTTTTCCCACCTTCCAGAGCTTCGGGAGTTTATCGTGCCCTCGCAACCGCCAACGTTTTTCGCTCAAAGGGTTGGGAAGTTACCGTAATAACGAGCAATGAAGAATTCTACGTCAATGAAATAGGTACCTATGATGCCAGTTTATTGAAAAGCATTGATAAAGGAATTTCTGTGATCAGAGTACCATTTAGTTTCGGGTCAAACGCCGGTGAAAGAAGTAATAGTCGGTTAAAAAGCGTTTTCCTTCGCATTCAGCGCAAGGTTAAAGTAATTTTTGCTAACGTACTCGGACGTTTTCTTTCGCCTGCGAAAGCAGATAATTATTACGAATGGGTTAATCCTGCTGTGTCGGCTCTTCTTGAAGTTAATGAAAATAAGCGGGTCTCTCACATTCTTGCAACCGGAAATCCGTTCTCAAGTTTTGAAGTCGCTTATCGATGTCATAAGGCAATTGAAGTGCCCTTCTCTATTGACTATCGCGACCCATGGACTCTAAACGTTTATTCTGGAGAGAAGTTGCCAGTAGATAAAAGGGTCGATGCATTAGAAAAACGTATCGTTGAATCAGCATCAAATATCTTCCACGTTAACGAAGCCATGTCTGAAAAGAATAAAACCATGTTTCCCAAAACGGTTTCTAATCAATTCGTCGTTCCTAACGGTTTTGATTTAGATAGCATCGCTTCGCGCAGGCGAAATAACGATGATGGGGCTATCGTGTTCGGTATTCTTGGCACTTTGAATCCGCACTGGCCTATTAAGGAGATACTCCAAGCATGGAATAACATAGCGGTGGACCTTCCGCAGGGGAGTTGCATAAAATTAGGTGGTTATCTAGGTTATTTCGCTCACAGTGAAAAGCCCTTAAGTAAATTGCTACCAGGAGATAGTTCTAATTTCGAATATGTTGGTCCCATTGAAAAAGGAAATATTAAAGCCTTCTACGAATCACTTGATGCAATTATTATCCCTGCTTCAGGAGGTCCGATGGTTACTACCGGAAAAGTTTATGAGGTAGCTGCGCAACCGCATCCTATTTTGTGCATTCAGGGTGAAGGTGGTGGTGCGAGAATGGCGTTAGAAGGACGACCTCATGTGCACTCCTGTGAAGCAATAGTTGAATCTATTGAGCGTGCGATGCGTAATACTATTAATAGTCACTTTGATATGACACAAAACGATATTCTCGAGATGCAGAAATTTGCTGCTTCTTTCGAGAGGCAATTCTCTTTGGAGAAACTTTTCAACCATGTTCAGGCTTCGACTTAACATGGTGATTCTGATGATTGATGAAGTGGATCTCTTAAAATTTGCAGAAAGTAAGTTAGCTTCCGCATGAATATAAATATCGTCACACCGTGGTATCCGGAACCCGTGTTGGGAAGGCCCTACAGTGGCATTTTCGTGCAGAGACAAGTTGAAGCGTTACGTAAATCAGGTAGCACTGTTTCAGTTGAGGTCCCAAGTTTGAATACAGTGCCTGTTAAGCAAATCCCCGCGAATCTTATTGCTGAGTTTGAAAGGCAAGCAATGGAGTCTCCTGAGTCGCTATTTGTGCAGAGAGATGACTTTGTGAAAATCCCTGCGATTGTCGTAGAGAGACCAACAATAAAGCACCGAGCTTTAGCAATAGAACGATCCCTTCGCGTTAAACGAAGCGTCATTCGCTCAAACTATGACATCGAACATGTACATGTTGCTCTTCCATCTGCGCGTGCCGTGCTCAATTTGACATCAAACCCCGTCTTTATTACTGAGCACTCTTCTCAAGCCGCAAGGGATTGTAGCATCCCGGAAGTAGCAGAAGTCTATAAAGAGTCAATTCTAAAGGCGGAAGCCTTTATATGCGTTTCGGAGTTTCTTCAAAAACAAATTTCCGAGAGTTTGTCAATCAAAGTTGCCTCCAATTGGAAGATTGTTCCGAATATTGTTGATGTAGACACGTTTAAGTTTGCAGAACGTGACACTCCAACCGGACACGCATGGATTTACGTTGGGGCTTTATACGAGAGTAAAGGCGTTGAGAAACTATTAAAGTCCTTTTACCACTTCAACAAGAATCACTCAGACAGCAATCTAACGTTGGTAGGTAACGGTCCGCTTAAAAGTTGGATTAAGCGGTATCTGAAAGCCAAGAATTTGCGTGACTCCGTTCAGATACTTAAACCAACAAATAGCGCAAAAATCTCAGAGTACTTACGTCATGCAGATTTGATGGTGCACTTAAGCCCCTATGAAACATTTGGGTTAGTTTCCCTTGAAGCCATTGCGTCTGGTTTACCAGTCGTGTCACTTAAAAATGGTGGAGCTCAAGAAACTTGGGGTGACTTCCAGGGGATTTGTGGAGTTCAGCTGGAAAATGACTTATCACCTCAGGAAATCTCGGTATCAATACAAGATTGGTTGAGGTACAGGCCAGAGTTGGACTTACATCAGGCATCGCAAATTATTGATGGAAAGTTTTCACCAAGTTCAATTTCCAATCAACTACTTCAAATGTATACGGAAGCAATATTATGAGACTCATAGTTATATCCCAACGGGACCGAGTTGGTGAGTTGGAACATCTTTTGACGATGTTGGGAAAAGACAGAAACACAATCATAATTGTCTGTCCTAGTAGAAGACTGTTAGCTAAATGTGACTTAAGGGGTACTGAAATTTTTGAGTATCTAACTAATCACCAATTTAATAGAATCCAATTAAAGAATTTTAGCAAAGAGTTGAGATTGCGATTTGTACGTGTGCTCCGCAACGGTTCTTCTTTGGGTTTCATGACTGAGAAGGCAATTAAATTTATGATTTCTTTGACCAGAGGGGATCTCCAGACAGTTTCCCAGCAAAAGAGCAACACAATGTTGACTACAAGTAACTGTAACTGGACACCTCCACACCATCACGAACTCGCCTTAACGTTGGAAAACGCTCTCAATAAAGCTGAAGTAGATTTGATTGAGTTCTTTGACGTAGCCGATCTTGAGATAATTTCAACACTCGGGAAAGAATCATCTATCCCAATCAGCTTGAGGTAAGAGCGAAGAACAACCTAAGGGGCGTCGGGGAATCTCTCTCGTATCTTGATGGCAAGTTCATCTTCGAACTCTGGGGGGAAAACACTGTAAGGGCGTTTTCGTTCACTAGGAACTTGTTCAAAGGATTCAATGTCATTGTTTATAGCCATGTCCATTGTAGTTTTGAACATAGCAAGTTGAGCTTGGTAGAGTCTTACAGAAACATCAACAATCGTATCGTCTTGGTATTCGGGTAGATCTACTCGCTCAATTATTCGACCTGCGTCAACTTTTGAGTCAATAAAATGGCTCGTCACCCCGAACGGAATATTGTCATAAATGCACCATTGTGGCGTATCGAGTCCGCGAGCTTCGGGAATTAACCCTGGATGGAAATTTACAATTCCTTTTGCAAAAGGTTGGATAACGGAACTCTTGAGTATTCGAGCTCCTGAAATCAAACCCACACTAGGACTTAAGGATTCTAAAACCTTTGGAAGTTCTGAATCACCGTGGTCCATAACAAGATAATCAATACCCAAACTTGAACAAATCTCTTGAGGATGCAATAACCCTATTGTCCTCAAAGAACTTCTTATCCGTTTCTTAGGAAGTCCTAGATCTTTAAAGTCTGCTGCTACGACAAGAGAAACCTCGTACCCATAGTGATTGCAATAGAACAAGAAATCCTGGGTCTTCTGATGGGGGAAATTATAAGAGAACAAGATCATGTCTTAAATATCTTTCAGTAGTTGGCTAATGTTTTGGGCAGCGTCACCATTACCAAATGGAGTTCCACGATTCATATCAGGGGCTTGCCTTTGTATACTTTCGGCTATCTTGGAAGGCTCTACCAGTCTATTCCATTCACCGGAAAGAGTCTCTGGCCATTCTGTTTCTGTACGGACCGTTGTGCATGGGGTCCCCAAATGGAAAGCTTCTTTCTGCAATCCACCGGAATCAGTTACTATGTGATCAGAACTGAGGGCTGCTGTTATCAACTCTCGATAGCTTAGAGGGTCAACTGGGTTTAGATTCCCCTTAGCTAACTTGATACCGAACTCTTCACACTTTTTGACTAGTCGAGGGTGCGAGGGAATAAAGGTAGGTACTCTGAGGTTTTGTAGAGAAGATACGATTTCCTGCAAGCGATCTTTGTAATCAGTGTTTTCCTGTCTATGTATGGTCGCAAGGATATATTCCTCTGAGGGGTCGATGGACAAAGGGAGGTCGTCTCCCTCTTTTTCTATTGAACTTTTTACCAAATTGAGAATATCAATCATGACATCCCCCACAAGATGCGATTTTGAGCCAAGGTTCTCTTCCCGAAGAAACTCCATAGCTGCATGTGTGGGAGCAAAGAGTAAGTCTGAACAATGGTCAGTTAGGATTCGGTTATGTTCTTCCGGCATTTCTTTATTGTTTGAGCGCAACCCTGCTTCAATGTGAGCTAGCCGAAAAGGAAGTTTTGAACACGCAATAGCGCAAGCAAGTGTAGAGTTTGTATCTCCGTAAGCAAGCACCCAGTCTGGGTTGAGATCAATCAAACTTTCTTCCAACCCGATCATAATACGCGCTGTTTGTATGGCATGGGAATGGGACCCTATGCCAAGGTTGATGTCAGGTTCGGGAATTCCGAATTCTTGAAAAAAAACATCAGATAATTTTGCATCATAATGTTGTCCGGTATGGATTATTTGGTGTTCAAAACCATTCGCGATTAGGGATTTGTGTACTGGTGCTAACTTTACGAATTGTGGTCTTGCGCCTACTACGCTAACTACAGTTACCATGTCCTTCCATCTCCGAGGCGCTTGAGTGGAGTAGGGGAAACTTTCTCGGAGTCAATGATATTCCTACCATCGACTATCAGTTTAGCTCCAGGGAAAGATTCATAACTCAGCTCAGAGTATTGCTGATGGTCTGCTTGGATGATCGCAATATCACAGGACTCATAGGTTTCGTGGGGGACTAGGCCCAAAGATCGAATTTCCGATTCGGAATATAGGGGATCATGGACTTTGGCTTTGCCACCTCGGTTAGTTATCTCTTCAACAAGCGGAAATGCACCGGAGAATGCAGTTTCCTTTACTCCGCCTCTGTAGGAGACACCAAAGATAGCAACGGTTAGCCCTTTTAAAGAACCTATATAATTTTCGGCTAGATCTATGACTCTCTGCGGCATGGACTCGTTTATTTGTGTCGATACTTTAGGGATCTTGCTTGAAGTATCGGTATGCATATAGAACTTTGGATAGACAGGTATGCAATGTCCTCCGACTGCGACTCCTGGGAGGTGAATGTGACTAAAAGGTTGACTATTTGAAGCTTCAATTACAGAAAATACATCTAAACCTAAATCTTGGGCATGTAGTGCGAATTCATTCGCTAATGCGATGTTGACATTTCTGTATGTTGTCTCGGCTAATTTTGCCATTTCAGCTGCCTCGCTGCTGCCAAGGTTCCACACTCCGTTTGCTCTCTCGAGGTCAGGACGATCATCAAAATCGAGTATTCTTTCGTAGAATTCAACAGCTAAATCATTGGATTTTTCGTCTGTTCCACCAACCAATTTCGGATACTTTCTCAGGTCAGCGAATATGCGACCGCTGAAGACCCGCTCAGGGCTATGACAAAGGAAGAAGTCCTCCCCACATGTGAGATTCGAGATCTTTTCAAGTTCAGGTTTGAAACGATTTCTGGTGGTTCCTATCGGCAGGGTTGTCTCGTAACTTATAAGTGTCCCTGGTTGAAGACCTTTTGCAATTTCCGCTGTGGCAGAATCAATCATAGAAAAGTCGGGTATGCCGTCATTATCAACTATTACAGGAACGACAACAATAATCTCTTTGGATTTGGATACTGCCTCAACCGTGTTTGTGGTCGCAGTCAGTAGATTTTCGCTAATGGCGTGGTCGAGTTTTTCTTGGAGGTCTGTTTCTCCTGGGAAAGGTTCTATACCGTCGTTGACAAGATTGACAACGTCTTGATTTATGTCAGCTCCGATGACGTGTTGTCCCTTTGAAGTTATTTGAAGTGCTAATGGAAGCCCTATCTTCCCGAGTGCAATTACCGCCGTTGTCATAAGAGGCTAACGTTTTCATTTTTGCCGGACTTGGATGACTTTAGGGCTGCTTCCGCGACGATAACAGCCTCTAACCCATCACTCATTGGTACTATTTCGCCATCTTCGCCAAGGATCGTTTTGACGAATCCCTCGAATTCTGTTCGTAAAGGTTCGGGTTTGTCTATTGCGTAGCGAATCACATCACCTTCTGACATTCCCCGAAACTGAGATATACCTTCCCATGGTTGACTTGATTCGCCGTTTTTGAAGAAAGTTAGGTCAGCGAGCAAAGTATCTGCTGATAGGCAACCAAATTCACCAGTTACTGAGACGAGTCTCTCTTTCACAGGTGATAACCAATTGACAAGATGGTTTGTGAGAATGTGATTGTTTAATTTGCCGGTGATAATGACGAGGTCTTCGTTTTCTCTACCTGTCTTGAACGATGAATGGGCAAAGACCTGACCGTATGGTGCCCCACCTACCCAAGATGTTAGGTCAAGGTCATGTGTGGCTAGATCCTTGATGACTCCTACGTCTTTAATTCGGTTGGGGAATGGGCCTGCTCTTCGTGTCGCAATCTGGTAAATATTTCCAATTTGTCCATCTGCTACTCTTCTTCTTAGCTCTCGTATTGCTGGGTTAAAGCGTTCAATATGGCCCACGGCACCTACTAAGCCTGCAGCGGAGAATGCTTCTGCCACATTTCTTGCAGAGGTTGTGCTGGCAGCCAAAGGTTTCTCAACCAGTGTGTGAATTCCAGCGTCGCATAGTTGCATGGCGACCTGTTCATGCTCGCTTGTCGGACATGCAACCACAGCAAGGTCTATTCCTATCTCTATCAATTCCGGAACTGATTCAACAAGAAGAGAGTGGTCGATGTTACCGGCTGGGTCGCCAATAGGGTCTGCTATTCCAACTAATGTCACCTGATCGGTTGAAGACATCACCCGTGCATGGTTTCTTCCCATCATTCCAAGCCCGATTAGCCCGGCTCTCAATACCATTCGTTCATTACCTCAACAATCCTGTTTAATTCTTCTACACGCCCGTCCTTCTTGGGCGAAGGGCGGTATACAATCTTTGGATTCTTCTTTAACAGTTGATGATAAAATTGTACAGGTGTGGTACATATGGTACCTAATGAGGCGTAATCATCATCGTGTTTCGGGTCAAAGAATACGGTATGGTATCCCTTCTTTTGAAGTTCTTCTAATACGTGCTTTGCAAAATATGTTTTACCAGACCGAGTCATTCCCACAATGACACTATGCCGTTTACCTAGATTTTCTAAAAATGTGCCTGTTAGTTTCATCAGCCCAGCATCCCGTACAGAATCATGCCTAAGGCTAATGCCGTCGGCAATGCACGGGTAGTTTCGGCTTGAACAAGTACATTGTCATAGTAATCTTGGAAGTTTTCTTCAAACTTGTCACTTATTTTTCTAGGGTCACGCATACGCAGTGGGTCGATTGGGTTCATTAAATCAGGGATGCCATCGGGTACATGACCATAACCTAGTATGTGTCCGTACTCATGTGCCAAAAGCGTGTAGTCCTTTTCTGCTCCCTTTACTACATAGATTTCCTTGGCCTTCTCGATTGCTAAACCCTGTGGGTAATATCCAATTTTAGTGTGTTCGTATAACAACTTGAAACTAGGCTGCATGTACCATTCGCTAATATTGCTCTTACGATGTAGACTTTCGATATGCGCTTTCCAGACTTTAGGCTCAACAGTGTATATGCGTGTACCGTCTTTACCTGTTGTT
>CAJWRY010000034.1 GCA_913046155.1 uncultured Candidatus Nemicrothrix sp.
TAGCAGCGGTCATCTCGGTCCGATTTATGGTTGAGTGGCTTGAACAAAGAAGCTTTACAATATTTGGTTACTACAGATTATTTATCGGCTTCTCAGCCATAATTTTGATTTCCATCGGGTACTTTTAGTCTGCGCTAGAAGAGCCTTTTGAAGCGCTTGAGCTTGAGTCTTTAGCTTTTGAGTCTGAACCCGAAGAATCGGAACTAGTAGATTTGGGCTCGGATGATGACGATGATGACGATGATGACGATGATGACGATGATTTCGACCGACTATCATTTTTGTAAAACCCAGAGCCCTTGAATGAGATTCCAGGCGCAGAAAATATCTTTTTAACTTCTCCAGCACAATTCCCTTCAGGGCATTTTGAGAGTGGATCCTCCGAGAATGATTGAAAAACTTCAAAAACATTTCCGCATGCATCACATCGGTAGTCGTATGTTGGCATCCTCAATCTCCATCAATATAAGCAAAATTGCAATGGTTTCTCAAAAGGAAACTCTACAGGAAGATTCAACTAATCAATTGCTTGTTCGTCACCACTAATTAAACGTTGAATATTCTTGCTATGTCTTGACAAGACAATTAGAGAGGCTCCTAACGAAACGAAAAACTCTCTCAAAGATCCAGACGAGCTAATCAAAACTCCAATTGGGAAGATCCCTATTAATACAAGTGACCCTATAGACGCTTTACGAAACAATTTCATAATAGGAAACCAAATCACAACAGCGATGATTGCAACCAGTGGGTATAAAGCGATCCCGACACCACCAATCGTCGCTACACCCTTGCCACCAGAAAACCTTCTGGTAACTGGGAATATATGGCCGAGCATGGCAGCAACACCCGCCAGCAAACCAAAAAATCTTCCATCAATGAAATAGCACACCAACGCTGGGATAAAGCCTTTCATCAAATCTCCCGCTAAGACGAGAATTCCTGCTTTCGCTCCAGCAACTCTGTACACGTTTGAAGCCCCAGGATTGCCAGACCCCTCCTCAGTGGGATCATGTCCTAACAAACCGGCAACTAATTGTGCAGTAGGAAAGATCCCAAAGGCATAGCTCACAGGAATTAAGAAATACCACCAAGTCACTTCATCATGATAGTCCCTCGTTGAGTAAAGCAAGTGTCCGTCAAGTCCCAACATTTGTTAGCATGAATCCATGATTCCGTTAGAGGACGCCCAAAGCCATGTTATGGAAAGCATAAAAACGCTCGAAAGTGAGAACGTGCATCTCCTGCAAGGAAGAAACAGAGTCATAACTGAACCCATAATGTCCAACGAAAGCATTCCCCCCTTTGATAATACTGCTGTAGACGGTTACGCAGTAAAAGCCATCGACACCAAAGGGGTCACTGAAGAAACGCCTACCTCTCTCACAGTGCTTGAGACGATAGCCGCAGGGAAACCACCCACCTTCACTATTCAGCCAGGAGAGTGCTCAAAGATTATGACAGGTGCGCCCATCCCTGATGGTGCTGACGCAGTAGTCATGGTTGAAAGGACCGAACAACAGGAAAATGAATCGGTCGTAATAATAAAAGAAGAAGTTTCCGAAGGGCAGCATATAAGACGAAGTGGCGAAGATCTAGAACCCGGGGATTTAGTGATACCTCAAGGTACCTTACTCAACGCAGGTCATCTGGGCCTTCTTGCGAGTTTGGGAATCTACGAAATTGCAACTGTACGAACTCCAACAGTAGGCATCTTCTCAACTGGTGATGAGCTCATTGAGGGCTCCCAACCACTAAAGCCAGGGCAAATAAGGGACTCAAACAGATTTTCACTCTTAGCACTTCTTGAAAGAGATGGATTTCAAACAATTGATTTCGGTTTGATACCAGATAGTGAAGCGGCAATCGAAGAAACAATAAAGAAGGCAGAAGATACTTGCGACGCTCTGGTCACAACCGGAGGTGTCAGTATGGGAGACTTTGATTACGTAAAGATTGTATTGAATAGACTTGGCGAAATGAGATGGATGCAAGTCGCAATCAAGCCTGCAAAACCTTTAGCTTATGGCATAGTAAATGAACTTCCGGTTTTTGGCTTGCCAGGTAACCCTGTATCTTCAATGGTCTCCTATGAGCTGTTTGCTCGACCGGCCTTAAGAAAAATGTCAGGTAATAAAAACCCGTATCGGACTATCTTCGAAGGAAAAGCTACTCAAGATTTCTTAAGAAAACCAGATGGAAAGACACATTTCTTCAGAGTGTCAGCAGATGTAGGAGAGGGGACGCCCAAGCTCCAATCCGCAGGACACCAGGGCTCACACCAGTTAACAGGGATGGCTGGGGCAAACGCCCTCGCAATACTGCCAGATGGAAATGGGGTTACTCAAGACGCAACACTGGAATTTCTTTTCCTAGATTGATCTCTCCCGCTAACATAGCAATATATGACTTCAAAGCTCATTGATACGTATAACAGGATCCATAAAGATCTGAGAATCTCAATAACTGATAGATGCAATTTCCGCTGCACCTATTGCATGCCCGAAGAAGGTCTGGATTGGACTCCTAGAGAAGATCTTCTGACCTTTGAGGAAATTGAACGGCTCGCATCACTTCTTGTCAAGCGCTTTGGGGTAGAGAGCATCCGTCTGACAGGAGGGGAGCCGACAGTGCGGGCAAACCTTGCGGACCTTATTAGTCGATTAAGTCAATTGCCCGTTGACCTGTCAATGACCACAAACGGGGTAACTCTTCCGCTGATGGCTGAAAAGCTAAAAGCTGCAGGCTTGAATAGAATCAATATCTCGCTGGACTCTCTCCATCGTGACCGATTCAACGACCTCACAAGGCGTGACAACCTTGAACAAGTTCTTGAAGGGATAGACGCCGCCAGAGTTGCCGGCTTTGACCCTGTGAAAATCAACATGGTTGTGATGAAAGGGATCAACGACGACGAAATACTTGACTTTGTTGAGTTTGGAAGAGAAAAAAGAGTCACGGTTCGCTTCATAGAGTTCATGCCCTTAGACGCTGATGAGGAGTGGAGCAACGACCGTGTTATGTCACTGACTGAAATTTTAAAACTCATATCCTCACATCATGAAATTGTCCCACTGCAGCGTGGTAACGCCCCCGCAGCAAGATGGAAGTACGCAGATGGCGCAGGTGAAATCGGTGTTATCGCTACAGTTACCGAAGCTTTCTGCGATTCCTGCGACCGGATAAGACTAACTGCTGATGGAAAATTTCGAAACTGCCTTTTTGCTTTGAAAGACTATGACATGCGAAACCTTTTACGCAATGGCGCCACGGACGATGACATCGCAAACCTGTTTGTTTCAGGCGTGCAAGAAAAGTGGGCAGGCCACCAAATAGGAAAATCGGTTTTTATACGCCCAAGCAAATCTATGTCTCAGATTGGCGGCTAAGTGATGGGACAGGAATTCACGCACCTTGACGACACAGGACAAGCACGAATGGTCAATGTCGCCGCTAAAGATCAGACTCTTCGAAATGCAACGGCAAAGGCAAAGGTCTTTATGAGCCAAAATACGTTAGCCAAACTCAACGAAGGAGAGATGCCCAAAGGAGACGTCTTTGCCGCAGCCCGGATAGCAGGTATTCAAGCATCAAAGAGAACATCGGAGCTCATACCACTATGCCACCCTCTTGCAATCAACGCAGTTTCGGTGGATTTAGAGGTTCATGAGGACCATGTTGCTATTGAGGCAATAGTTTCTATTGAGGGTAAAACAGGTGTGGAGATGGAAGCTCTAACAGCATGTTCCGTTGCTGCACTAACAATTTATGACATGTGCAAAAGCATTGATAAGGAGATGGTTATCTCCGATATATCCCTATGGGAAAAAACTGGCGGGAAATCAGGTCCTTACAAACGAAAAGAGTAAAGCTTCGCGAAGCTGAAAGAAATTACTTATTCACTAAATTCCCTGCGTATCCACCATTTAACAAGGAATTAGTGCAAAAATTTTAACAGTACAGCTAAAAGAGTTTGGTGGAGAAATGCTGTTAATTGCGTTAGCTATTTTATGGGTAGGTGCCGGTGTTTATTGGCTACGAAACCGTATAACCGCACCTTCACTTGCTCTTAGTAATACAACAAGTCGGTTTCGCATGAGAAGAAGTGCTAGAGCCGTCGTAGTCCCACTACATAACTCTCAACAATTTCTGGGAGCAGGGCTACAACCAGGACATTCGTTAGTCGAGCCACCACTTGACTCAAGACAAAAGGGGATGAATCCCATGGAACTTACAAGTGAACAAGCACGTATCCGTCGCAGAAAAGTATTACTTGCGCTGGGGGGAGCTGTTGTCTTCACACTATTTCTAGCAATAGTTGCCGGAGGTGGATTCATAGCGCTTCATTTCTTTACGGACGCCTTACTTTTCCTATACGTATGGGCCCTGGTCCAATACCAGCGTGAAATCGAGCAATCACGAAAAGCAATACTTCAAACGAATTCTTCTGGAGCATTGGATTTCGCAGCTACAGGAACTGACAGCATCTAAGCGCAACAGTACCCTCTGCTCGGTAACCTGAAAGGAACATTGGGGCTGTAGCTCAGCTGGCTAGAGCGCCTCGGTCGCATCGAGGAGGCCAGGGGTTCGACTCCCCTCAGCTCCACACAACTCCCAAAAGTTGAGTTTGCGTCCCCAATCACAGGACTATGCTAGAAACGTGACACAACTATGGGAACCTTCAAAACAAAGAATTGACGAAACTCGCATAATGGATTTCGCCAAGTCTGCTGAAACCCAATTCAATCTTAAACTTCCAAACTACGATGCCATACATGACTGGAGCATAAACTCAACCGAAGATTTCTGGAGTCACGCATATAACTATCTTGGTGTTATAGGAAACCTTGGAAGTGAAACTTTGACAAGTGGGAACGAATTCAAAGATAGCTCATTCTTCCCCGATTCAACGATCAACATAGCCCAAAACCTGCTAAAGCGAAATGATCACAGCGAAGCAATAATATGGAAAAACGAGATTGGGCAAAAAGAGGAAATAACTTGGTCCCAACTCACTTCACAAGTCGCTTCCTTACAAAAGGGATTTAAAGAACTCGGAATAAAGAGTGGTGATTGCGTTGCCGCTTGGCTTCCAAATCGACCTGAAGCTATTGCAATCATGATTGCAGCAGCAAGTTTAGGAGCGGTCTTTACATCTACATCCCCTGACTTCGGTGCACGAGGCTTACTTGACCGCTTCACACAGGTAAAACCCAAGTTGCTTTTCGTTACGGACGGGTACTTTTATGCAGGGAAATGGTTTTCATTAATAGATAAGATTGACGAAGTTGAGCTTGGTCTCCCCTCAGTTGAGCAGACCGTTATCGTGCCGTACCCAAGAGAAGAACTGAAAGAAGCCAAATCACCTTCCATTGGCGGACGGGAAAACTGGGACACTTTTCTCCAAAAATATAGCGCCACAAAGGTTGACTTTCCTGCCTACAATTTTAATCATCCTTGGTACGTGCTCTACTCCTCAGGAACAACTGGAAAACCCAAATGCATAGTGCATAAGTCAGGGGGAGTTCTCCTCAAACACCTTGCCGAACACGCATTTCAGTGTGACATTCAGAAAGGAGATCGAGTCTTCTACTACACGACAACAGGATGGATGATGTGGAATTGGTTAGTATCCGCGCTTGGGTCTGCAGCAACAGTTGTGCTCTTTGATGGATCCCCATTCCATCCTCAACCATCTGCTCTATTTGATATGGCTGATGAGTTGGAAGTGACCCTCCTCGGGGTCTCCGCAAAATACATTGATGCCTGCGCCAAGGAAGGGCTGAAGCCGATAAAAACCCACAAACTATCAGCACTGAAAACAATTTGTTCAACTGGCTCTACCCTAATTCCTGAAAGTTTTGAGTACGTTTACCAGAACATCAAAAAAGATGTCCACCTTCAATCGATGTCTGGTGGTACAGATTTGTGTGGATGTCTGGTGGCTGGAGATCCCACGGGCCCAGTCAATAAAGGCGAAATACAGAAAGCTGCTTTAGGAATGAAAATAGAGATCCTCAATGAACACGGGGACCGAGCAAGTAAGGGAGAGCAAGGAGAGCTAGTTTGTGCAAGTGCATTTCCATCCATGCCAGTCTGTTTCCTTAACGACCCTGATGATGAAAAATATCGAAAAGCATACTTCAACAAGTTTGAGGGGAAATGGCATCAAGGAGACTTTGCTGAATGGACGTCATCAAATGGAATTATTATTCACGGCCGTTCAGACGCAACCTTAAACCCCGGAGGTGTCAGAATAGGGACTGCAGAAATATACGCTGTTGTCGATACTTTGAAACAGATCAACGAAAGCGCAGTTGTGAGTCAAAACTGGAATGGCGATAACAGGGTAGTGCTATTTGTCGTCTTGTCGGATGGCTACAAATTGGATGACAAACTACGTAACCAGATTAAACAGGAACTCCGCCTGCAGGCTTCACCTCGACATGTCCCAACGGTAATTAAAGCTGTCCCAGAGCTGCCAAAGACACGCAGCGGAAAACTTTCGGAACTAGCGATCAAAGCCATTGTGGAAGGAAAGCACGTGCAGAACACAGAAGCATTAGAGAACCCTGAAGCATTAGAATACTTTAGACAATTGGAAGGACTTCAATGACCCAGAAAATGAGAAGTATGCTCTTTGCGCCAGGTAATAAATACGAATTGCTCCAGAACTTTTCAAAAATCCAGCCAGATATTGCAATCATTGATCTTGAAGACGCAGTACCAGATTCAGAAAAACAGGAAGCGCGAGAGAATCTGCAAAAGTATGCTCAAGAACAAAACAAAAACGCTACAACAACTTATGTTCGAGTCAACGCTCTAATTTCTCAACACTTCGAAGAAGACATCCGATCTATACCTCCCCAAATAACTGGCATCGTGATACCAAAAGTAAACGACGCTACAGATATTGAACAGGCAACGAAAGCGATAGAGCGAAGCTCGGTTAATGCAAAAATATTAGTTGGAATTGAAACCGTGAAGGGGCTCATGTCAGTACAAAATATTTTCAGCATCGCTTCAGTATCTGCAGCATATTTTGGGGCCGAAGATTACATACACGACCTCGGGGGGCTACGAACCTATGAGAACGATGAAGTGCTCTTTGCAAGAACTCAGATTGGAATAAGTAGTCGCCTTTTTGGGGTCCCAGTAGTTGATCAGATCGTGGCTGATTTTTCTGACAGTGAACGATTCATGAGAGAAGCTCAACAAGCGAAATCGCTTGGGTTCACTGGAAAGCTATGCATACACCCATCGCAGGTTCCTCTAGCGAACCAATCATTTTCTTCAACACCTGAGGAGATCCAACAAGCAACAGAGCTTCTAAAAATCTACGATGAAGCCGTCGCCAATGGCACAGCTTCAATCGTTCATAATGGCCAAATGGTAGATGAGGCCCTTGCGAAACAAGCTAGAAGAATCCTAAGCCAAAATAATGATTAAGCTTCTTTACCCCTTAGAAGAATCGCAAAGATAATCATACCGATTCCAACAACCTCATTAATCGTCGCTCTCTGCTGCAACGCTATGAAGCCAACACATGATGCAGTGGCAGGAAGAAGAGACTGCAAAAAAGCAAACCTCGTCTTAGTGATCCTCTGTAAGGCGATCTGGTCAATTCCATATGGAATCACATTTCCCAAAATCCCAGTTGAAAGCGCAATTAAAATCAGCAGGGGGTACTCAAACGCATTTCCAATGGACGCTAAGGCCGTAGGAGAAATCATCAAACCACCAATAAGCATCCCGACACCTAACCCATCTAAATGAGCCCCAGACCGGGCAACCCTGCTCCCCAAGATAATATAAAGCGCCCACAAGGCGCCTGCTGCAAGAGCCAATAAAACACCCGTAAAAGTCCCCTCAGAAGTTACTTGCGCAAGAAAAAGAACTCCCAAACTGGCGATGACAAGGGAAGCCAAATTCTTGAATGACCTATTCCCCAGAGCAGCCACAGCGATGGGTCCTAAAAATTCAATAGCCACCGCATTCCCCAGCGGCAGATTATCTATAGCTAAATAAAAGCAAAGGTTCATTCCAGCCAAAACAATTCCAAATAGCGCAGTCCAAGCCAAATCAAGCTCTTCCATAGAGCGTCTCCATATTCGGCGAAGCAGGATGAGAATAATTGCAGCGCCAATTACTCGTAACGTCGCTACTAAGGTTGTGCCCACATCATCAAAGAGACTAAAAGCAAGAGCTGCACCTAAGTACTGGGAAATAGCACCACAAATAAATAAAAATTCCGGTGGGGCGGAAGACGCGAATTCGCTATTAATAATCTTAGATCTATCAAAACTCACCAGATAACGGTACCCCAAACGACCAAAGCATCCCATTTACCCGCTAACGTCTCTTCTATGACAGAAATGCAAAGCCTTGAACAACTTAAAGAACATCAAGATGAACTTGAGAAAAGCCTCAACAACTATAAAGCACCATTCTCCTTCGGAATAGGTCTAGCGACCAAAGGTAGTAGCGGAGCCATTTTAGACGTGTTGTACCCGGCACCACAGCTCGGATCAGACCCTTACTCATGTGCCATACTTGCCCACGCAACTAAATGGGACGGAACGACCACAACATACGAACTCGATAAAGGAACCCTTCAGGGCATAGAGAAGTCACTCACCACATCTCTAACAAATGTTGATTACAAAGAGGAAACAATGACATCCGTGAAACTCATATCCGATGCCATCATCAACACAAATTCAGTAAATGGCGAAAGAATAGCAGTTGTGAGTTTCATATCCGATTCATCAGATGACCCTATTGATGCCATTGATAGTTACCTTCGTCTTCATCTTCTTTCTTCACGGCTTGTCCAACCAAACACGATTAGTCTTGATGGGATATTCGGCAAACTTACAAATTGCGCATGGACTAATCTTGGACCATTTGAGATCACAGACTTTGATGCCAAAAGACTTTCACTTATCGCAGACGGTAAAGAGGTTTTCGTGCATGGAGTGGATAAATTTCCGCGCATGACAGATTATGTCATCCCGTCGGGCGTTCGAATAGCTGACGCTAATAGGGTAAGGCTAGGTGCACACCTCTCAGATGGCACGACAATCATGCATGAAGGATTCTGCAATTTCAATGCTGGAACACTAGGCGCATCAATGGTTGAAGGGCGCATATCTGCAGGCGTCGTAGTCGGCGATGGCTCAGACATAGGTGGAGGAGCCTCAATAATGGGAACCCTCTCCGGAGGTGGAACTGAGGTGATATCAATAGGCCAAAACTGTCTTCTTGGAGCTGAATCTGGAATTGGTATCTCTCTCGGCGATAATTGTGTTGTTGAAGCCGGCCTATATGTAACAGCTGGAACTCTGATCAGGGTCCCAGATGGTTCAACTGTTAAAGCTAAATTACTCTCAGGAAAAGATAATCTTCTTTTCCGCAGAAACTCAACAACCGGAATAGTTGAAGTTCTGCTTCGCGGTGACAACTCAAGTTGGCAAGGGCTGAACGAGGAACTCCATGACAACTAAATATTGTTAGAGCTATGGTCAGTCTCCAAAAACTAGGATGGGAAAACTATACAAATCAAGTAATTGAAGCACCTCTATCAGAGGACATCGGAAGGGTTCGTCGCGTCGATAGGGGTGAGGTTGATGTCCTTACCTCAAATGGAGAAATTCGAGCGTTATCGGATAGTCAAAGAGCAAAATCAATAACTGCTCCTGTCACAGGAGATTGGGTAAAGGTGTTCAGAGACCCAGAACAAAGCTATCTTGTAGAGTCAGTTCTTCCCCGGTACTCACAAATCGTAAGGCGGGACCCCGCTGAAATTGAAAGACCACAGATTTTGGCGACAAATGTAGACGCAGTCGCCATCGTCCTATCAGCTGATAGACCAATAAATCTTGCACGCATCGAGCGATTACTCGTAGTTGCAGCAACTGGTGACGCAAAGGCAGTCCTAATATTATCCAAAGCAGACCTTGGCACTCCAGCGGAATGGGATGAGCTAGACCACGAATTTCCTCAAGTGCAAAAGATTAAGACCAGCTCTTTCAGCGATGATGGAAAATCAGATATGGAAGCATTGCTTAACCCAAACAAAACTCTTGTTTTGCTTGGAGAGTCAGGTGTTGGCAAATCTACACTCGTTAATTACCTCGCAGGGCAAGAGAAGCAAGAGACAAAGGAAGTTCGCCTTAAAGATAGAAAAGGTAGGCACACAACCACAGCTCGTGAAATGATTCTGATCCCATCAGGGGGGATAATCATTGATACCCCCGGTATTCGAGGAGTTGGCTTATGGAACGCAGAGAAGGGGATAGACAGAGTTTTCCACTCAATATTTCAGACCAGCCAAAAGTGCCGTTTCAACGATTGCACACACAAAGCTGAACCTCACTGTGCCATACAAAAAGCAGTAAGTGAAGGCCACATTCACCATGAAAAGCTTGAACGGTACCAAAGACTTGTAGAAGAAGCTTCAGAACAAACTGAAATTAGGAATAGACAAAATAGAAAGTTGAGATAGTAACCTAAAATCAGGAAATATCAACAAGAACTACTTATGGATTTCACCTATTCAATAACAGAAAAAGAGTTTGTAGAGGAAGTACGAACCTGGCTAGAAGAACACATAGTTGGCGAATTCGTCTCTTTGAGAGGAAAAGGTCTAACAGGGCACGATGATGTTCCAGCAGAGCTACAAATAGAGTGGGAAAAAGAATTAGCAAAAGGCGGCTGGCTAGGCATAGATTTCCCCAAATCCATAGGCGGAAGAGAGTGTTCATTGGTTGAACAAGTTCTTTTCCACAAAACTTATGTCGAAGCGCTTGCCCCTGGCAGAATACCCAATATGGGTGTGACCCTGTTGGGACCAACACTCATGGCTTATGGCACAAAAGAACAACAAAGTCGCTTTGTCCCGCCAATTCTTTCAGGGGACGAACTTTGGTGCCAAGGCTATAGTGAACCAGACGCTGGATCAGACCTATCAAATGTTCATACAAAAGCTGAGCTACAAGGAGATGAATGGGTTTTGAACGGACAAAAGGTCTGGACATCCCTAGCCCAGTTTGCCGACTGGATCTTCGTCGTAGCAAGAACAAGTAAAGATAGCAAAAGGCACAGTGGCCTAAGCTACCTTCTTGTCCCAATGGAACAGTCAGGAGTTTCTATTCGCCCCATAATCCAAATAACAGGTGGAGCAGAATTTAACGAAACTTTCTTTACCGACGCAAGAACACCAAAAGAAAACATTGTCGGTCAAGAAGGCGAAGGGTGGAAAGTCGCAATGGGCACTCTCTCATTTGAACGCGGAGCATCAACTCTGGGACAGCAAGTGAGTTTCCGTCAAGAGTTAGATGAGCTTATGGCAGAGGCTAAAGCATCAGGCAGATGGGATGATCCGATAGTTAGACAAAAGCTCACTGAATCCTACATCGGACTCGAAGTCCTCCGTTACAACCAACTCAGAATGCTTACAGCCTTAGCAGCAGATGGAGTACCAGGAGCCGAACAGAGCATAGGAAAACTATATTGGGCATCTTGGCACCGTCAATTAGGCGAACTCTGGATGCTCGTCAGGGGAGCATCGGGGATGATTGCCTGCAACGGGTATACAGGCCACGAAGGGAAAAGCTACTCCCTTGACAGAGAACAAAGAACCTTTCTTTACAGCCGAGCCCATACAATCTACGGCGGAAGTAACCAAGTCCAGCGCAACATAATAGGGGAAAGGGTACTTGGGTTACCAAAGGAACCAAAGAACAACTAGCCTCTGCTATCAGAAGCTAACCAAAATAGATCATAAATAAAGTACGATAAATAACAAAACCGAAAGGAACACGAATGAACGACGCCTACATCATTGACGCAATAAGAACCCCTGTTGGTAGAAGGGGAGGTGGGCTATCTCAGGTACACCCTGCTGACCTAGGAGCACACGCAATAAAAGGGCTTCTTGAGAGAACAGGTCTGGACCCACTTGCAGTAGATGATGTAATAATGGGTTGTCTTGACACTATGGGCCCACAAGCAGGCGATATTGCACGAACTGCATGGCTCGCCGCAGGTATGCCAGAGTCAGTTCCAGGCGTAACGGTTGATCGCCAATGCGGCTCTGGTCAACAAGCAGTAAGTTTCGCTGCTATGGGAGTGATGTCTGGCGTTCAAGACCTTGTGGTAGCTGGCGGCATACAAAATATGAGCCTAATTCCAATAGGGGCAGCTATGGATGTCATGGGGCATGAAAGTATTGGACATCCAGAAATTGAAGATCCCTTCACTACGTCAAAGGGATGGGTGGATCGCTATGGCACACAAGAAGTTTCTCAATTTCGAGGAGCGGAACTCATCGCAAAGAAGTGGAACCTCAGTAGAGAACAATTAGAGGAGTTTGCTTTAGAATCCCATGAAAGAGCAGCTCAAGCT
>CAJWRY010000035.1 GCA_913046155.1 uncultured Candidatus Nemicrothrix sp.
GTTTCGAACCCTACGCAGTCGTTGATACCACTGTTTCAAGTTCTGGCTCTTCCGGTACGTCTGGAGGACTTATCGCACTCATCATCATCGCCGCATTAGCTTCATTGACATTATTAGGTGTTCTACAGAAGCGTTTCGCTACACAGGAAGACGCCACAGAAATCGATTTCTCTAAGTAGTTGTATTTTCCCAACGACTATGAGGGTCAATGCCTCCTATGTGGATCTTCCCGGTGGGACCATCCGTATCATCAAAGAAATATAGCCTAGGGGCAAGATTACCATGGAACTTAATATGAGATTCCATAAATACGCGCCCAGATTCCTCAACTTGTTTAGAGACAGGCAATATGCGTTGATTTCTAAGCCTTTCTCGTTGACGTACATTGTCAGATTCAAAAATAGCTATATCTCTTTGGGGAATTGAGAACTCCCTTCCTAATTTGTTCCATTCATAAAAATTTCCACTCGTCCCCTCTTCAGCGTAAGCACAAAGGGCAAGAAATGCTTGAAAAATTGATCTCGCCCAAGATTCAGCTCGAGAATTTCGATCAAGTTCATCCAACTGCCTTGAAACATCATCAGGAATCACCAGATATGGAAGCAGGTTACGACCTTTCTCTATCGCTTCCTTTACAGATGAGACCTGACTTGAATGTTCTCGCGATGCACCTCTAACTGACCGGCTTAAATTGAATTTAATAGCCATGGATTCAAGTTCGTCTTTTTCGCCTTCCAACTTATTTAATTGCTCAACCCACCACTCTTCACTGTCACGCCTTTCCTGATCCTTTCTTAGGATTTCATCTTGAAGCCACAGATTCTCTTCCCGATAGTCTTCTATTTCTCTCTTAGCTTCAAGCAACGTCGAGCGCAACTTTTCAATTTCCAGAAGTAAATTCTCAATTTGCTCCGAAAGTGCCTTTTGGGACTCCCCTTCACTGCTGCTTGATTGAAAACTATCCTGTGACACTGAGTAGTCAGTATGTAGGAAATTTTGCTCTGCTTTAAGAAGGTGTAAAGCTCGTACACAAATGTCTGGCAAAGTACGTGCTAAAAGATAAGGTTGCAACACTCGAAAGATTTGCTTTTGGATCCACCCATAATCATTGGTCCGGATCTTCTGCGCTGAAATCGCAGGAGGCGCAATCACTCGTACTGGATCTATCTCATTGGGAGGGTAAATTCTAATTTCACCGGGTTGTACCGTTAGAGATCTACCTACACCCCTATCAAAGGCGCGCTTCCCTGCCACAGCAGACGAAGTAAAGTAGATCACACGCGCTACTGCACCAAAGTCAGAGATTATCTTTTTCGCTACCTCTATTTTCCCAAAATCAACATTCTCATCTAATGGGTCATAGCAAACTGCAATCAGCGCCATAGGCCGCTGTGATTGCAAAAGTATCTCTATAGTTCCCTGAATCCATGGTACGATCCGTGGATCCTTAACTGTGGTCTCTATTAGATGCCCACCAAGCGTAAACGGGAAATCAGAATTAGATATTTCATTAGCAATATTTAAAGCAATGCTGTTTGAAATATCTAAAATTATCTCTGAACGATCACTCGTATCTGATTCTACGTCAATCCAGAGATATTGCTCTGGATATTCAAGTGTCCCTGATTCAATTCTCACAATTCGGATAAAGATGTCAAAATGTTCGAATGAGCCTGAAAACTGAACAACTCTTAAGGGCCCTTTTCGGATACTGCCTTTCTGGGGCGAAGCTATGTGCCGGGATGACTGCAATTCACTCTCAACAACATCAATCAAGTCTGGGTGACCTGTTTTCATATATATGCGGTGTACTAACTCCATTACAAACCCTTGTAAATCGCTTAGCCCATTATTGCTTTTTCAATTCCAAACGCAAATTTATTTAAACGAAGACCGAATCCTTGAATTCTTGGTGAGCTTTTTCAAAATTTATCTTTTGCCCCCATAGGTCTATAACCGTCATTGCCATAGTTTTGGCACCATCAATCACTGCTCTATCGCCGGCTTCGCTTCTCGCATGATGGGCAAAATCTGGAGTGTGTATAGGGACTCCATGTGGAGCTACACCGATCATCGGGTGTATCGATGGGACCATGTAGCTCACATTCCCCATATCCGTACTACCAACAACTTTATTCTCACTATCTGGTTCCATTAAAGAACGACCCAAACGTGCTGCATTTGTCGAGTACAAGGTGCAGATAGTTTCATTATCGATCATGTCCGCATAAAAAGGTTCAACCCAATCATGTGACATGGTGCAAGAGGTTGCCATTGCACCTGCTTCAAGGCAGTTGAGTACACGTTTTTTTAATGGTTCCAAACTCTTGGCGTTTTTTGAGCGAACATACCATTCCATGGATGAGTGCTCAGGGACGATATTAGGCTTACTACCAGATTCAAGGAATATGCCATGAATACGTTCGTCCGGCCTAATATGCTGTCGAAGAGCTGCTATGTTTTGATATCCAAGAACAGCAGCATCTAGCGCATTGTGACCTCGGTGTGGCGCAGCTGCAGCATGTGCAGCTAAACCTTCATATGCAACATGCAAACGTTGAATAGCTATAGTATTCATTTTTACTAGATCGCCCGAGGCAGGATGGACCATCATCGCTGCGTCTACATTATTGAATGCGCCACGGTCAGCCATGAATACCTTTCCGCCACCGCCTTCTTCTGCTGGAGTTCCGAGTATCCGGAGACTGCCACCTAGTTGTTCGGCTACTTTTGATGCAGCAATTCCGGCTCCTAAACCTGCAGTTCCAATAATATTGTGACCGCATGCATGACCGATTTCAGGAAGCGCATCATACTCACAAAGAACCGCAACGCAAATACCCTCATCGCCTACCGAAGCCTCAAAGGCTGTATCTAGGTCATACGCACCTCGTTCAGGCTTCAAACCCTGATCTTCTAGAATTCCTGTCAGTGTTTCATGAGCAAAATGTTCCTCAAAGTTTAATTCAGGATTTGCGTGAATCGCATGTGATGCCTCTAAAAGAACATCAGAGATAGCATCTACCTCATCGCACACAACCTGTTTGACGTCTTCAAGTTCTTGTTCTGTTAATTCCTTGCTCATTTTTTCACCTTGACCTTTAGTTTAGTCTTTGAAATCAAGATGCTTGCGAAAATTCTATTTGATTTCTGAAAGAATGTTGGAATAGCCTTCAACCTAACGTTAGTTCTACGAAAGAAGGCAGAAGATGACACATACCGTTTACCTTGAATTTAAATGTTTAGAAGGAAAAGGAGTTGAGTTTCTGGAAGTACTGCTTCCATCTCTGAGCGATACTAGAGCATTTGATGGATGCTTGAGTGTAGAGACGTATTCAAATTCTGATGCGCCTGACACAGTGTTCCTTTGGGAAAAGTGGGCTGAGCGTTCGGATCAAGAAGCTTATATGAATTGGCGACTAGAAACTGGAATGCTTGACCTTATTGGCCCGTTCATGGCAGGGGCACCTTCAATTGTGCACCTAAATGCTGAGGATTAACCCAGGAGGCGTTTCTTCAGTTTGTTAGCGGCATCAATTAGGCTCGCAGGTGAGAAGTCAAATTTTTCTACTCCCTGAGAGCTATTGATTTTATTTTGAGGTGACCCTGTACTTTGTGAATTTTGCTGCGGTCTGGAATTTTCTCCAGATGTCAGCATCCGCATCGCAAATCGCAGATCATCCGCATTTCGTTCTGCAGCTTCTCGGAGTTTCTTTTCCGAATTTAGTTCTAAACGAACCCTAACTAACTCAATTTCTAACTCTGAGACTTTATCGGTCTTTTCCTCAATACTTTTCCCGTCTTCAGGTTTAGATTGCCCGTCCCATGCACCGGAGGTGACAAGAGAGGCTATCGGAATTCGCCATCCCGAGTCTGTTTTGATTGCACCTTCTATTTTCCCTTCAGCTATCCACCTCCGAATGGTTCCTCGTGATTTACTTGATTCGTTTACTGCCTCTGCAAGACTCACCATTGGCACTGACTGATCAAATTGTGGCGGTTTCTGCTTTACCGAAGTACTGCTTTCAAGTTTAGGCTCGTTGGATTCCTCTTGAGGAGGCCAGAGAATTTCTTCACCCATGTTTCCGGCTTCTTATTGGTTTTCTTCTCTAGCAATCCTGGCAGCTTTGAAAGATTGTATTGCTGTAACCATAAAAAGGAGACAGATTAGTGTTGTCATTAGTTGGGAGAATAAAGCCCAACCGGTGCTCCCTCTCCCGATTAAGGAACCTAGACTGCCTAAAATTGCAATTAAGGATAGGGCCGCCGCACCATGCATGAAATGATGGTTAAGGTCTGGTTTTAAGTTTCCTCCAACACCTAGCCCCAAAAATACAACACCGATGAAAGCTGGTATTAGCGAGGTGGCGCTACCGGAGTCCGAGACGATGGTTACCACCACCCCCAAAACAATTAAAACGACTCCTGTTGTTATTGATCTTTTACTCATTATGCCTCTATTTCTCCGACCATCTTTTCCGGCCGAACAATCTCATCAAATTCTTCCTCTGTCAGGTACTTTAATCTAAGTGTCTCTTCGCGCAGAGTAGTCCCATTCTTATGCGCTTCTTGTGCTATTTCAGCTGCCTTGTAATAACCGATATGTGTATTGAGTGCTGTCACGAGCATTAGGCTTTGAGAAAGGAGGCCATCTATTCTCTCCTTATTTGGTTCTATGCCTACAGCACAATTGTCGTTGAAGCTTTTTGCAGCATCAGCGAGAAGGTCTGCGCTGGTAAGGACGTTGTATGCCATCACTGGTTTAAAAACATTTAATTGGAATTGCCCATGCGTTCCCGAAACCGTCACGGCAGCATCGTTCCCGATTACCTGAGCACACACCATTGTCAATGCCTCGCATTGAGTTGGATTGACCTTACCAGGCATAATTGAACTACCTGGTTCGTTGGCGGGGAGAGTAATTTCGCCAATCCCGCACCGTGGGCCACTTGCAAGAAGCCTTATATTATTGGCGATATGCATAAGACTAACCGCTAAACGCTTGAGGCTTCCACTTATTTCAACCATGGCGTCATGTGCGCTTAGCGCTTCGAATTTATTTTCTGCACTCACAAATGGATGACCTGTGAGTTCAGATATTTTTTCAGCGACAGCAACATCGTACCCTTTGGGAGTATTTAGTCCCGTACCAACAGCAGTTCCTCCGAGAGCTAATTCCCTAATTCGATGCAAACTATCTGAGACTGCTTCCATTCCTCTCTGCAGTTGCATTGCATACCCGCTGAACTCCTGACCCAGCGTTAACGGAGTAGCGTCCATTAAATGTGTTCGGCCAGTTTTTGTAACAGACATGAACTCAGATGATTTTTGCGTGAGGGTAGCGTGTAATTGCTTAATGCTTGGGAGTGTTTTCTCAATGATTGTCTCGTAAGTTGCCATGTGCATGGCGGTCGGGAAGGTGTCATTGGAGCTTTGACTTTTATTTACATCATCATTAGCGCTTACAAGCTTCTCTTCCCTGAAGTCTCCGCCAAGTATTTCAGTAGCGCGATTTGCGATGACCTCATTCAAGTTCATGTTGCTTTGTGTACCTGATCCTGTTTGCCAAACGACAAGCGGGAATTCGTCTTGCAGGTCTCCGGCTATGATTTCGTCACAGGCTTGACTTATTGCCTTGGCCTTGTCTTCGGAGAAATCAGTGAGGTTTGCGTTGACTATTGCGGAGGCTTTCTTTAGATACGCGAAAGCCTCAATGATTGCTACAGGCATTGTCTGGCCGCCAATGTCAAAGTTTTGTATGCTGCGTTGTGTTTGAGCACCCCAGTATTTGTCTTTGGGAACTTCTATTTCACCTAAGGTGTCTTTTTCTATCCTGTATCCAGCCATTTTCCTACTTTAGCCTGATGAGCTGAGGCGAATGCAACTACTGCGCGTTCCGAAGCAATTAGTTATTGAAATACACTTTCCTCGTTGATTGCTTAATCAGCCAAATTACGGAAAAGTTGTCTTTGAATTAACTGGAATCCCATTTCAGCCATTCGACCCATGATGTCAGGGTCTGCAAACATCTCGTTACTTGATTCCATGAGTTGATCCAAAGAATCAGCTGTAGTCACTGTTGCATACATGCCTGTTAGAGGACCGGCAGCCATGGCTTGCGTCCATCGAATACCATTGGAATTCTTACCCATGTGACCCCAAATTGCGTCAGCATTAGACTCAATTGTGTCCTGGTCCTGCTGAGCGCCTGCACTAATAATTAGAGATCCATATTTTCCAGTCAATTCACCTCGCTGTGTGTGGATTTGCATCAGGCTTCTTCTCAGAGTTTGAATACCTGCATTTTGCATAGCATCAATAAATTCAGGCCGTGCACGAAGCTCATCTGGAGCAGAAACAGCTGCGTCAATGGAATCCCAATCTGAAGTGATAAATATTTCACCGTAGCCATCTCCAGCCATGACTGATTGGGTTATCCACATATCAGTAGCCCCCGCATCCATAAATGCTTGACGACCAAATGAATTCATATCCTCTAACAATTTTTCAACATTTGAGGCTCTTACTACTAATCCCGCCATATATGACATAAATAATTCCCTTCTATTTCAATTAATTCCGTTGACCGTTTTGGATTGGCTCTGTATCTGGCATCATCTTGTTAAGCACAAAATAAACTGGACAAAATTTCGTTAAAGGGCTAATAATCTGAAGTCCCGCTACAACTCCCGCTACCCACAGCCACTGAATTGACGTTGCTGCGGCAAGAATCACACTCAACATATAAGTAGCTCCCACAATTCCATCGTGTGCCCTAATTTTATTTTGCATAGAATCCCTCCAGAATCCGAAATATCATTTCATTCAACGAGAAACTAGACGGGTTTTTGAACAGAGACAAACTAGACGTTTTATTTAATATTCCCGAAATCTTCGTGTCGGAGGGGGGACTTGAACCCCCACGCCCGTAACGGGCACTAGCCCCTCAAGCTAGCGCGTCTGCCAATTCCGCCACTCCGACATGGTTGAAAGAATTAGTGTACCGTACATGAATCAAATCTAGACTTGTCAGTAGTTTTTGCTAGGACCTACTCGTCCATCATTAGCGCAAGTGCCAAAGTAACGAAAGTAAAGACTAAAGCGAGAATAATCGTAATGCGATCAAGGTTTCTTTCGATCACAGTTGATCCGGCTGCTTGGGAACCTAACCCACCACCAAACATGTCAGAGAGTCCTCCACCGCGACCACTATGAAGCAGAACTAACCCAATTAGAGCTAAGGCGACGAGAACATCTATTACGACTAGTAAAGCGGTCATATCGTGATGTTATCAAGATGAGTCTATGAATAGTGTTTTCTGAGATACAAAGAATATAAATAGATGATCCTATTGGAGTCTGTATTGGGCGATCCGGGCAAAACTTTCAGCTTCTAACGCAGCTCCCCCAACCAGAGCTCCATCAATATCGTTCTGAGACATTAACTCTGCGATATTTACCGGCTTTACCGAGCCCCCATATTGAACCCTCGTCATTTCAGCTGTTGCTTTTCCGCTAATTTCGCTAATGCAATCACGAACGTGAGCGCACATCTCTTGTGCGTCCTCGGGTGTAGCTGTTACTCCAGTCCCAATAGCCCATATTGGCTCATAGGCAATTACCATGCCTCCTACTCGATCTTTGCCGATACCTTGAAGTCCTTCAACTAACTGATTTTTCACTTTATCTTTAGCAACCCCAGCATCTCTCTCATCCAAAGTTTCACCGACACACAGAATTGGTGTCATATGGTGCTTAAAGATTGCTTTTACTTTTGCATTGATCTGTGAGCTTGTTTCGTTAAAAATTTCACGTCGTTCTGAATGCCCAACAATCACTAGTTTGACATTAAGCTTCTCAAGCATTCCAGTTGAAACTTCACCTGTAAAAGCACCCTTTTCCTGTTCATGGCAATGCTGTGCTCCTAACAGGATCGGTATGTTGTCAGATTCTAGCACTGTCTGTATTGAGCGTAGATCAGTGAATGGCGGGTGCACGGATATGTCACAATAGGAATAGTCATCAGCATTCAATTGATACGAAAGGCTTTGGACCATCTGAATGGCCTCAAAATGGTTGTGATGCATTTTCCAATTTCCGCTTATTAAAGGTTTTCTGTCTGCCATATCTTTCCTTTACAATAATTTAATCATTCAACAGTAGGGCGTCTAGACCAGGAAGAGTACCCTTCTCTATTAGCTCAAGACTGGCGCCCCCGCCTGTTGAAACATGGTTGATCTCGGTATCGAATTTAAATTCTTTCGCCGCTGCAGCACTATCGCCGCCTCCTATGACCGTAAAGCTGGCTTTATTTTCAGCCATAGATTGAGCCACATGTTTCGTGCCAGCACTAAACCTGGCGTCTTCGAATACCCCCATAGGGCCATTCCAAAGAACAGTTTTAGATTCTTGAATTATGTCTCCAAAAACTGCTGCTGACCCAGGGCCGATATCCAATCCTGTCCATCCGTCTGGGATATTATTTCCCATCTGCCGAACAATACCCCCAACTGCGGGATCTCCAATTTTTCCATCACTGTCCATCGCAGTGAAATCGTGCGGCAACACAATAGGTGCCCCAGATGCCAAAAGTTCTTTACAGTAATCTATTTGCCCTTCCTCAAGCAAAGAGGAACCGATCTGTTGACCCCGTGCTTTCAGGAAAGTGAAACACATTCCTCCTCCAATTAATAGTTTGTCTACGACCTGCACTAATGCGTCAATAACACCTAGCTTGTCACTGACCTTTGACCCTCCGAGAATAGCAACAAATGGTCTTTTGGGTTTGTTACGGACCTGAAGCAAAATTTCAACTTCATTTTGAAGAAGGCGTCCAGCAGCACTCGGGAGCAATTGCGGTGGCCCTGTAATTGATGCATGCTTTCGGTGAGATGCACCGAAAGCATCATTAACGTACATATCTTGACCAGCGACTAGTTGCTCTATAAATTGAGGATCATTTAATTCTTCGCCTGGATTAAATCTCAAGTTGTCAAGCAATTTAATTCCAGGCAATATTTCATTTAGTCTGGCCCTTACAGGGTTAAGAGAGTACTTTTCCTCAAATTTTCCTTTTGGTCTTCCCAGATGCGTGCATGCAGTTACCTCTGCACCGTTGTCCACGAGATATTTTAGGGTTGGTATAGCTTCTCTTATTCTTAAATCGTCACGAATGACACCATCATCTAGCGGTACATTGAAATCGGTCCGTACTAGAACTCGCTTCCCTGAGATATCTCCCAAGTCTTCCAAATTTGGTAACTGACTCACGATTGTCTAGCGACGGGCTTTCTTCGTTTTTCTTGTGCCAACAATTTGTGTCAGATCTATCAGACGATTCGAGTATCCCCATTCGTTGTCATACCATCCGCAGATTTTCACAAGCTTTCCTTGGGTCATCGTTAGCCCTGCATCAAATGTGCAACTGGCAGGAGATCCAACAATGTCTGCGCTCACTAGAGGCTCTTCGCTGTACTCCAGAACATTTTTGAGAGGACCCCGTCGCGCCGCTTCTTTAAAAGCCTCATTTACTGCTTCTACTGATGGTGTCTTTTTCATTATTCCTGTGAAGTCTGTAACTGATCCATCGGGTATGGGCACGCGCATGGCTATTCCGTCGAGTTTTCCTTGCATTTTTTTAAGAACTAATCCTGTTGCTCTTGCTGCGCCAGTGCTTGTGGGGATAATGTTGACCGCAGCTGCGCGAGCTCTTCTCAAGTCGCTATGGGGGCCATCAACAATTGCCTGGTCACCAGTGTACGCATGCGTTGTGGTCATAAGTCCCTCTTGAACCCCAAATGCATCATCAAGGACTTTGATCATAGGGACGAAACAGTTTGTGGTGCATGATGCATTTGAAATTATATGATGCTTCTTTGGGTCGTAATCATCATCATTAACTCCAACAACAAATGTTGCGTCACATGAGGCAGGTGCTGAAATGATGACTTTTTTTGCTCCAGCTTCAATGTGAGGTTGGGCTTTTCCTTTGTCGGCAAAGATTCCTGTTGACTCTATCACTACATCAACACCAAGGTCTCCCCATGGGAGGTCACCAGGGTTGCGTTCAGAGAGCACAGCGAGTTTCTGTCCGTCAACGCTAATTCCCCCCCGTACTGCTTTGACTGATCCTCCGAACTTACCATGGACGGAGTCATTTTTTAGTAGATGCGCAAGCGTTTCTAAAGAGCCGAGGTCGTTTACGGCTACGAATTCTATTTTTGCACCTGAGAGCTTGGCTGCTCGAAAGAAGTTTCTTCCTATCCTTCCGAACCCATTAATACCTACTCGAATGGCCATTTTTCCCTCCTATTGGGGCTATATCATCTAAGCGTGATGCTAGCGATTCTTGAGGAGAAAGACAGTGACCGGTGTGGCTTTTTATTTTTCTATGTCCCGATGACTAACTGATGCTCCAAAGCCTAAAGAATTGAGAACCCCTTTAAGTTCATCGGCTATTACAACTGACCTGTGTTTGCCACCCGTACAGCCTATTGCGAGACTGAGGTAACTTTTACCTTCATCTTGATATGCAGGCATTATGAGTTGAAGCATTGATTCCAAATGAGCTAGGAATTCGATGGAAATTTGCTTTTGTAATAAGAATTCCCTTACCTGAGCATCCTCTCCGGTCATCTCTCGAAGACTTTCTTCCCAATGTGGATTTGGCAAGAACCGGCAATCTAACAACAAGTCAACGTCCTTGGGTACTCCGTGCTTAAAGCCGAAAGAAACTATTCTTGTCTGTAGGGTTGTCGCTGTTGATTCGATAGTGAATAGTTCAGCGAGGCGTGATGAAAGGTCGTGCACATTGAGATCGGTAGTGTCTAACTCAATATCAGCGAAACCTCGAAGTTCTTTCAACTCATCAATTTCGGACTTTATCTTTTCGGCCAGTCCGTCCCCATCCTTAAAGGGGTGCCTTCGCCGTGTCTCTTCATAGCGCTTAATTAACGTTTCAATACTTGCAGTCAAGAAAAGAGTTCTTACGTTAAGAGTTTTGCTGTCCCCTAGATGCTCAATTTCCTTTATGGTCTCTTCGGGTGATCCTGCACCTACGACCAATGCGATATTACTGGTGACGGAACCTTTTACTAAAGCTAGTTCAGCGACCTTGGCAACTAATTGGGTTGGGAGATTATCAATGACAAACCACCCCAGGTCTTCAAGACATTTAGCAGCTTCAGATCGACCGGCCCCTGAATAGCCTCCGATGATAAGAAATTCTGCCATATTTAATTCTAGCTGTATCTTCACTGCAGTTTTCTTACATTTACTTTACTTTTCTGCACAAGACTATTAGGAGTTCCGGAATTCCTGAAAGACCGGAGGGAAGGGGCTTTTCAATGACGTTCTGAATCATCAAATTTTCTCTGGAAAGCGCATTGAAATAAGTGCTAAGGGTCCGGTGCGCATATAGTACATCCAGATCAGGGGATATCTTTTCTAGTTCACTTGTTTCAGTGAGGTAATCACCTATACCCCAAATGACATCAGGATCAGGACTTTCTAAGGTGACAGGTCCGCTACCGGGGGATTGAAATACTGGATGATTCATAATTATTAGAAGGGTTCCATCCTTTTCTAAAATTCTTGCAATTTCAGATACTGCTTTAAGGAGGCTTTCTACGTGCTCAAGAACCATTGAGCATATTACTGCATCAAATTGTTCACCTTTGAAAGGCATTTGGTCAATGCTGTGTTGCACGAATTGAATACCGCTAGTTACTTCTTTGGCATAGCGTAATTGCCTTATGGAGATATCGCCTCCAACTATTGTGGCATGCTCCGTGACTCTTCTCGCTTCTTGAGCGACGAGGCCGGTCCCAGTACCAATGTCGAGAATAGTTTTTTTCTGAAAGAAAATTCCCTCTATGAGCGGAACAATAATCTCAATATATTCTGATAATTCGTTATCCTCGATGCCCTTAATCCACCATTCACTGAGCATGTCCCAAGTGTTCTTTGCATTCTGCGGAGAATTACTCACGTGACTCTATTGGGGTTTGAACATTTCTGATAAATAGATTTAGCTACCCCCTCTGGTAGCCACGTCAATTCCAAGAGGTCTTCGAGAGTCGCTTGTCTAATTTTATTGATGCTTCCGAATTCCTTGATCAATCGTGCCCTTCTGGAGGGACCGAGCCCATTAACTCCGTCAAGGACTGAATCTTTCATCGCTTTTTTTCTGAGTTGACGATGGTAAGTAATTGCGAACCTATGGCTTTCATCACGAATTCTTTGCA
>CAJWRY010000036.1 GCA_913046155.1 uncultured Candidatus Nemicrothrix sp.
TTTCAAGACGCTCGACTGTTTCCCTCCTTAACTGTGGCAGAAGCAATCGCTGTTGGATTAGAGCGATTTACATCAGCAAAGAACCCGATCTCCGGAGCATTGCACCTTCCTCATGTTTCCCGAAGCGAAAAAGAAATACGTAAACAAGTGAGCGATCTCATTGAACTCATGGGGTTAGGGGCATATGAGAATAAATTCATCTCCGAGCTATCTACCGGAACGAGGCGCATGGTTGACTTAGCCTGCGTGATAGCGCATAAACCAGCGGTTGTTCTACTTGACGAGCCATCAAGCGGAATCGCCCAAAAAGAAGCAGAGCAACTATCCCCAGTGCTTAAAAGAATACGGAATGAAATGAACGCCGCCCTCGTTGTTATCGAACACGACATAGCTCTTCTTGCAGACTTATCTGACCAGTTCGTAGCTCTCAATCAGGGAACGGTAATAGCCCAAGGACAACCCGATAAGGTTCTAGCGAATCCGACAGTTATCTCTTCTTATCTAGGGTCTTCAAAAGAAACGATTCAAAGAAGCGGGACACTCTAATTCCCAAGAATTCCCAAGAGAAAAAAAATGCACTAATGTTCAAGTCAATTAAATCTTTCGGGGGCAAGATATGAAATTGAAAAGAATTAGTACCAGAGGGGAAACGTCGTTGCGATATCTCACCATGCTCATGGCAGCGATAGCAACGGTTGCACTTATAGCAACAAGCTGTGGCGGCAGCAGCGAGTCAACCGACTCAGCCTCAAGCGGAACAGAGAGCTCCAGTGCTTCAGAACCTGCGGCCGAAGAACCTAAAAGTTCTGAAGCTGAAGAAGAAACGCCCGCACCAACTCAAGACCTTGAAGTAGCAGATGATTGCCCAACTGCTGGTGAAGCAAGGGATGACTTATTCCCCGGAGTTATGTTTTTCTCAGAGGCGCAAACTCGTTGTCTGACGGATATTGACTGGGGTGATAGATGCGACGTCGAAACTGGAAGGCTTAAACTGCCCGTCGTGGGAGCACCAGAATGTTTCGCGCCTTTCTCTGGCGACAATGGAGGACAAACAGCCCGTGGCGTAACTGAAGACTCAATAACTATTGTGTATTGGCGATGGCAAGAAAATGACTTCATACTCAACTACATCACTGGCCCCATAGCAAATGACGACACAAATGCTGACGCAGAAGCAAGCTTGCGAGGGCTCCTTGAATACTATGAAACCTATTACGAAACCTACGGCAGAAAGGTCAACTTAATATTCTATGAAGGAACCGGAAACGTAGCGGACCCCATATCAGCGCGAGCAGATGCAGTAAAAATAGCAGAAGAATATGACCCCTTCATGGTCTGGAACGGTCCAAACCTAACAAATGCTTTCGAAGACGAGCTTGTTTCCCGAGGTATCGCATGCCTTGCCTGCGGTCCGAGCCAACAAATTGACTTTTATAGAGACAACGACCCGCTCAGCTGGACCTTCTCCATGAGTGGAGAACAGAACACCCTCATGGGAGTCGAATATGTTACTAAACAACTTGCCGGACGAACCGCAGAATATGCAGGTGACGAAAGTTACCACAATCAGGAAAGAGTATTCGGTCGGCTCTACATTGAAAGCGGCGAAGCATCTGTTAAAAATAACCAAGATTTTGAGAATCAACTCGCTGAAAACGGAGTTGATGTTGTTGAAACCGTAGCCTACGCACTTGATCCAGCGACACTTCAGGAAAGCGCAGCTTCGGCAATTTCAAAGTTCAAATCAGCAGGGGTAACGAGCGTTCTTTTCAGCTCTGACCCAATTGCAATGAGAGACTTTACTCGCGAAGCTACCGCTCAGGGTTATTTCCCTGAATGGGTGCACATCGGAAGTGTCTTAGCTGACACGACTGCGTTCGCTAGAACATACGATCAAGAACAATGGGCGAACGCATTCGGTATAACCACCCTAAGCGTGGGAGTTGACTCATTGAAAGCAGGCGCCCCATTCCGTTATCGCTGGTTCTTCGGAGAACCAGCTCCAGCAGATGACTCACTTGGCGTTATTGACCCCTGGCCAGCGACCTTTTACCCAATCATCCAAGGAATAGGTCCCGACCTGACCTACGACAATTGGAGAGAAGGACTAAATCGGGCTGACCCAACTGAGAGACGCTCCACGTCTTCCTCATTCTCATGGGGAGAAAAGGGAAGATGGCCTGCTGAACTTGAATATGATTTCTTCGGAAACGACGAAGTGACCGTATTCTGGTGGGACCCCGAAGCAGAAGGACGAGACGAAACTGATGCTGTAGGAATTGGAATGTACCAGTACGCTGATGCAGGCCTCCGATACTTGTGGGGAGAATTCCCAACCGAACCAATTGAACTCTTTAATGCAGAAACGTCAGTTGATCAGTACGATGAACCACCTCCAGGTCAAGAAATACCTGAGTACGAGCCACTACAACCAGCGGGGTAATGGCAACCTCACTGCACCCATGGAACACACAATTTTTATGGGAGAACGCCATTCAGCGAAGCGGTTTTCTAACCCAATCACAAATAGATCAGTACAACAATGAAGGGTTTCTCCTCTTAGAAGATGCCATCTCAAAGAAGAGAATAAATGACCTGACATCTATACTTGATAACCTTGCAAACGAGACCGAAGGTTTTCTGCAAACACTGGAAGACGATAGGCTTTCCATCGCAGAATCAGGAGCCATTTTGTTCGGCATCCACCCATCGCTAAGATTCCCTGAAGCAAAAGCATTCTTATCATCAGAGCCTTTTACATCAATCACTCATGACCTCATTGGTCCTAATGTTCGACTCTATTGGGACCAAATTGTCTACAAACAGACTCAAAAGCCAAGGCGCTTTCCTTGGCATCAAGATAATGGGTACGGTTTCGTTGAGCCCCAGCAGTACTTAACCTGCTGGGTTCCCTTAGTTGATGTAAATCGCGAGAACGGTTGCCCATGGATCGTTCCCCACGTGCACCGTGAGGGGACTCTCGCCCATGACTATATAGAACCACTCGGATATCAGTGTTTTGAGGAACACCCAGACGCGATACCAGTAGAAGCGGAAGCAGGAAGTATCGTTATTTTCTCATCGCTTACCCCGCATATGACTGGAGCAAACACAACAACCGAAACAAGGAAAGCCTACATTCTCCAGTACGCACCAGAAGGATCATTTCTACTTAAGGGTGACCCTAACGATGGGATGCCCGAAACACGAGAGGCGGCAAATGAACCAAATCGTCAATTCGTAATCTTGAAAGATGGGCTACCAGAAATATAAGAGATCAATCCTAAAAGTCATAGATAGGGTCATCAAAGTCACGCCTTCCTTTAACCCAAACAGATGAACCAGCCATTTCATCCGCAATATCCTCAACTTTTGACCAATCATTGCGTAAGAACCGCTCACTTATCTTCCAATGCCCGTCTAACAAAGTGAACGTGTCAACATATCTCCCATTAAAGGTATGGAGCTGCTTGGAGCTTTCACTCGATTTAACATGGTACGCCAAGACATAGGATTCAACTAGAGCTTTATCTTCTTTAATTTCTATACGAATATTAGAAACCCGATGCTGAGTAGCGGAATATCGCTGCTCCAATGAAGGTAAAGCATATTCAACAAAGTCTTCTATTGGCATAGGGTCCGAGCCGTAATTATTCAAAGTGGCACCCGGGTGAAAGGCCGAAATAACGCTCTCTTTATCTAACCGGTCAATGCCACGAGTATATGAAAGAAGAGCATCAACTATTTCTGCACGTTGAGATAATTCTCGCGAATCAATCACTAACTACCCTGACTCTCACAAATCGCATTCCAAACGTTTACCGAAGTCAATGGCATATCTATATGTTTGACACCCATGTGAGCTACCGCATCAACTACAGCATTCTGAATAGCTGGCGTTGACCCAATTGTTCCCGACTCGCCAATACCTTTCGCTCCCAAAGGATTGCGAGGACTCGCTGTTTCAGTATTGTGTGTTTCAAATGAGGGTAATTCAGCAGCTGAGGGAATTGCATAATCCATCAAATTTCCAGTGATTGGGTTGCCTTCCTCATCATAGAAAACTCCCTCAAATAGTGCTTGAGCTGCACCTTGAGCAATACCCCCATGTTGCTGGCCCGTAACAAGCATTGGGTTAAGAATTCTGCCACAATCATCAACAGCGATATGGCGTAACAGCTCAACTGCCCCTGTCTCGGTATCTACTTCAACAACAGCGACATGCGCTCCAAACGGAAATGTTGAATCAGTTCCATCGAAATCCAATTCGTGTGCCAAGCCGGGCTCCATACCGGCAGGTCTTTTGCCATCGTCATTTGAAGCCTGGACTAGATCACCCCAGCTCAAAGAGTTGGAAGGGACACCAACAACATGCAAGCCTCCCTCACCTGTAACTACGTCATCAATGCTGGCTTCAAGTAAATGAGAGGCCAACTCTTTTGCCTTATCCAGAACAGTTTCACTAGCCACATGAACTGCTGACCCTGCAGTTTGGAGAGATCTTGACCCCATCGTTCCTTGGCCCCTAGGAATCTCATCTGTGTCCGATTGCAAAATCGTTATTTTATCCATATCGATGCCAAGAAGGTCAGAAATGATCATTGAGAAAGCAGTGATATGGCCTTGCCCATGAGCACTCGTTCCGACCCTAGCAGTTACCGTTCCATCGTCATGGACCTCAACGGCACCATATTCACTATGCAAACCGGCAGGGGCGGTGACTTCAACATAGGCTGAAATACCGATCCCTAATTGCTTTGTGCTGTTCTCTTGACGTCGGATTTGTTGATCCGACAGTAAACTTTCGTAGTCGGCCTCTTCAAGTGCCTTGTTAAGTGCTAGGGCATAATCACCTGAATCATAATTTGCGCCACCTAGCGTTGTTATGGGAAAGGCATCTTCGGAAATAAAGTTCTTTAAACGAATTTCAGCAGGATCCATTTGCAGTTCATCGGCAGCAACATCAATTAAACGTTCAAGTAACTGTGTTGCTTCTGGGCGCCCAGCGCCTCGATAAGCTGCAGTGTGAGTCGTGTTCGTAGCTGCGCTTCGGGCGTGATAACGAATCTTTGGAATGTCATACACGCCTTGAATCATTGTTTGGGTGAACACTGTTAAGAAGCCACCAATCGCTGGGTAAGCTCCAGCATCTGCGACAACTTTTGCATCCAACCCAACTATTTTGCCGTCAGAGTTAAAGCCCATCTCCCCATACATGGCCATTCCGCGACCTTGAGCGAGGGAGAGCATATTTTCACTTCGTAATTCAGTCCACTTCAGGGGCCTTGCTAGTTGCCTGGCTAGCTCAGCAGTGATGACGTGCTCTACATAAACACCACCTTTAGGTCCAAAACCTCCACCAACAGTCGGAGCAGCAACCCGAAGATCACTTTGTTCCATCCCAAGTTGAGCTGCGAGAGCTTCGCGAACAGCTATAGGGTTTTGGCTAGGGATCCAAGCGGTGAGAGATCCGCCTTGCTCAGGAATCGCTATAATTCCGTTCGACTCCAAAGGAACTCCGGCTAATCTTTGGCTGACGACTCGAACCTTGGCAATGTGGTCAGCTCCTTCATTGGGATCACCATCTTCAAGCCCTATACCTGTTTCAAAACATAGATTCGAACCATTTTCATCAAACAAAACAGGAGCATCTTCTTCAAGAGCTTTTTCTGGATCAGTTACAGCAGGCAGTGGGTCATAATCCATCCAAATCATTGATGCAGCATCAGCAGCAGCTGCGAAAGAGTCGGCAACAACCACAGCAATGATATCCCCGACAAGGCGAACTTTTCCTTTAGCTAGAGGTGGGCGAGCAAAGTGTGGCGGGAAAAGAGGAAATGCAAGATAAGGCGAAAGTTCTAAATCGTCTGCAGTCCACACCCCAACAACACCCTCAACCTCTTTGGCTTCTGTTGTATCAATAGAAAGGATGTTGGCATGCGCAACAGGAGATCGGGCGAAGTACACGAAACCCAAGCCATCAATTTCCATGTCATCGAAGTACTTATCTTCACCTGTGAGCAGAGTCGGATCTTCACGGCGTAACACCGCATTACCAAGAATTGATCCTTTAACATCAGTCATAGTCTTCCCCTTTACTATCTCACTCTAGATTCTTGCATTGATAGCGTAAGAATACGAGTCAAACTGTTATCTTCTCTTGCAACGAACGACCGCCTAGACATGAAGTGGAATTCCTCTTGAGAGGCAGTTTCATGTACACTTCAGCATGTACCGTCTAGAGAAGGGGAATTTGACGTGGCAATGATTCGAGATGTTTCAGAAAGATCACCAGGTATCACATACCAAGAATTGTTAGACCAGGACACTCATCCCGTTCCTGATGTGTTACGTCTTGAATCTACCGTAAGTTTTGGGCCCGATGAGTTTCCGATAACGAGATACACCACACGTGAATGGCATGAGGTTGAAAAAGAAAAACTCTGGTCAAAGGTATGGCAGTATGCTTGTCGAGCGGACGAGATACCTGAGGTCGGAGATTACTACATCTATGAGATAGTCGGACGCAGCTACATCGTAATGAGAAGCAATGAAAACGAGATCCAAGCATACCCAAATGCATGTTTGCATAGAGGAAGAAAACTTAAAGATTATGATGGTAGATGTTCTGAAATCCGTTGCCCCTTTCATGGTTTCGCATGGGAGTTAGATGGTGACCTTAAAGATGTCCCTGCAAAGTGGGACTTTCCTCATGTTGAAGCAGAACAATTTCAATTACCGCAGGTGAAAGTTGGTATTTGGGCAGGTTTTGTGTTCATAAACCCCGATCCCGATGCAGGGCCACTTGAAGAATTTATTGGTGATATGGATGACCATTTCCAAGTATGGGATCTTGAAAATCGCTACAAGCAAGCCCACGTAGCGAAAGTAATACACGCTAACTGGAAAATAGCTCAGGAAGCTTTCTGCGAAGCTTTCCATGTAAATGCAACACACCCTCAGATAATGGCGTATCTAGGTGACACGAATTCGCAAGTTGATGTATGGGACAATTTCGCAAGAGTGATTAGTCCAGGCGGAACGCCTAGCCCACTACTTGATTATGAAGTATCCGAGGAAGACCAAATGCGTTCCATGCTCGACGTGAGCTATGACAAGGAACTGCCTGTAACTATCCCAGATGGAGAAACCATGCGAGCCCACGCTGCGGCTCTCTCTCGCGATCGATGGAGGCCAATGGCAGGAGATTGGGTGGACTCCATGTCAGATGCGGAAATGATGGACAGCATTGATTACACTTTGTTTCCCAACTTTCACCCTTGGGGAGCATTTAACAGAATCGTTTATAGGTTCAGACCAAATGGGGACGATCACCGCAGTTCAATAATGGAATGCATTTTCCTTGCTCCGTACAAAAAAGGTCAGAAGCCTGATCCTGCTCCAGTGCATTGGTTAACAGACGACGAGAACTTCAGCGATGCTCCAGAACTTGACACCCTGGGGAAAGTCTTCGATCAGGACGTATTCAATATGGGTAAGGTTCAGCTTGGGTTAGAAACAACTCAGAAGACTGGAGTTGTGCTTAGTAATTATCAAGAGTCGAAAGTGAGATGGTTGCATCACAAACTTAGTGAATGGTGCGAAGAGGAGAAATAATGTCACATGGATTAGTGCACCCGTTTACAAAAGCGTTGTATGTGAAAAATAGTGACGGCAATATAGAAGTCACAGATGGAGACTTGAAGGGCATATTCAGGCGGGACGGCTCTTGGTTAGAGGGAGAACTGAGAGAATGCGATCCACAACTCTGTGGATGGGTTGGTGGCCCACAAATCGAAAACCACAGAGTTGGAAAAGTTAAAAGTAGCGATAGTTAATACTTCGCGATTCAGCTAAAGAAGGGGTTCAATGGGTTTTCCTAAAGATGTTCGAGTCATTGAAACCATGATCGGAACTCGAGCCGGGAAGAGCGCAAAACTGAATTACCAGAACCTTACTGGGATGAAAGATAAGGAAACAAAAGGATATAACTTTCCGGCACAGTACATGTTCAAGGATGTGCCCTGGAGCAACCAAGCTAGAAACTTTGAGGAGCAACCGGAACCCCCACAAGGATCTGACCTGCTACTGCCTTATATGGAAAAGCATAATATTGAAATAGCCATGATCGGTGTCGGGCCTGGCCAAGAACGATCAGGAGCGAGAGAAGCCATAGAGCAATACCCAGATCGTTTCATAGGGTGTCACGAGCCTGACCCGAACGATGTAATGGGCTCCATAGCAACTGTTCGAGAACTGCATAAAAATAGCTACATCAAAGCAGTATCTGCATTCCCAGCAGGAAGAAACCCTCAAGTACCCATCAACGATCCTAAAATGTACGCGCTTTACGCAGTATGTGTCGAATTGGATATTCCGATCTTTTGTTGCGCAGGAATCCCAGGGCCACGTGTACCCTTTGAAGCCCAGCATGTGAAACTCATTGACGATGTCATGTATGATTTCCCAGACTTGAGGTTCGTCACAAGACACGGATGTGAACCATGGGAAGATTTAGCAGTCAAACTCATGTTGAAATGGCCCAATCTTTTCTATTCAACATCAGCCTTCGCTCCAAAATATTATCCCAACGCAATAATTGACTATGCAAATACAAGAGGAGCGGAAAAAGTACTATACGCAGGTTATTTCCCGATGGGCATCCACATTGACACGATTTTCGAACAGCTCCCCGATGTACCTTTTCGGGATCATGTATGGCCTAATTTTTTACGTGACAACGCTATGAGAGTCCTCAAACTTGGATCCTAGAAGCCAATGCTGACCCTTCGCTTCGATTTTCGCCTCAAACCAGGTAGCGCATCAACGATGCAAGAGATGTACAGTACCGCATTGGATATCTGCCAATGGGGTGAACGCAACAACGCCTTAACTGCGATGTTCTCCGAACACCACAGTTCCCCAGACGGCTATCTTCCATCGCCGATTATTATGGCTGCTGCTGCCGCAGCACGAACCGAAACTCTTACATTCAACGTGGGGGCGCTACTGCTCCTCATGTACGATCCGATAAAACTCGCTGAAGATATCGCCGTGCTAGACCATTTAAGCGGAGGAAGGGTCGGATACACAATAGGGCTCGGGTACAGAGAAGAAGAGTATGAAATGTTTGGCGTTGAAACTAAGCGACGAGGAAAAGAAATTGAAGAACGAATTACCGCACTCCGCCGTGCTCTAAGCGGAGAACCTTTCGAGTGGAGAGGTAGAAGAATCCATGTTCAGCCAAAACCTGCCTCTACTAGCGGCCCCATTATTGCCTACGGAGGTGGCAGTAAAGCAGCTGCCGAACGCGCAGCACGCCTCGGGATGATGTTCTTTCCGCAAACAACAGACCCCATGATGGCAGTTTTCTATGACGAAGAAGCTGAACGCGTCGGAAACCCAACAGGTTTGACAATGGGTCCTAGCCAAGGAGCTCCCACAACTGTTTTTCTCGCTGAGAGTCTTGACCAAGGATGGGAACAATTTGGCCCGTACATGCTCCATGATGCCGTTTCGTACCGAGGATGGATGGGGAAAGATAATAACTCAGCGAGTCTTAGCCAAGCTTCTTCAGTCGCTGAACTACGAGAAGAAAATGGGCCATACAGAATTGTGACCCCGAAACAAGCCGTTGAGCTCATAAAGACATATCAAACCTTGTCGCTTCAGCCCTTGTGTGGTGGTGTACCTCCAGACCTAGCATGGTCTTCGCTTTCATTAATAGAAAAACAAGTGCTCCCATTCTGCTAATAAGCCAACTTAAAATCAGGAGCATGATAATGTTAAACATCGGAGGGATTATGAAAAAAATATTCTGTATAACTATGACTGCACTCTTAGTACTTGCAGCCTGCGGAGGCAGCAACGACGACGCTGAATCAGCAGAAAGCTCGGATGGGCTTAGCTCTGGAGAGCAAGCAATTGCTGATGCGCTCACTGCAGAACTAGTATCTGATCCAGAGTTTCCTTTTGTGGATGATGCGATATGCATATCTGAAACTTCCGTAAGTGTAATCGGGTTAGATAAGCTCACCGAACTCGGTTTCAGCGCAACATCAGTTGACACCCCTGCAGCAGAACTACCCGAGGAAATTCAAGAGGCCTTCACCAATGCAGTCCTTGATTGTGCTGGTACATCCGGATTAGCAGCCTATATTGTTGAAGCTTCCGCTGAAGATGATGACGGCGCGCCTTTACGAATGGCAGACGCAGAATGTATCGCAAACGGACTAGATCGTGAGCAATGGTACGAATTTGTAGCGTCAAGCTTTGAAGCAGAAACCCCCGATGATGTATTTGCAGCAGAATTCTTTTCTGCAATCCTTACTGCGTGCCCCCAAATACTCGTTAATAGCTTCATGGATGATTTAGGCCTAGACCAAGAACAAGCTGAATGCCTAAGTGGGTCTCTATCTGACACTTTACTGGACCTCTTTGCCTCCGGGTCTGGTGAATTAGAGGATAATGACGTGCCACCAGAACTATTTGGAGATTTGATTTCCGCCTTTGTTGACTGTGGCGTGGATTTATCCCAATTAGAGTAAGTGTGGAGCTAAACGATCCAAGCTTGCATCATCAAATGGACTGAGTTGCGCCCTTGAAATTCCTTGATCAGCAAGCCACCCCAAACCATCAGCAACTTTTTCTGGGCTTCCAAAAAAACGACTGTAAAGCCCATCACCCATTCTTGCTTCTATACCTTTAGTGAAGTCATCAGTCCCTGCGTTGCAAAGGACAAACATTCCTAATTCAACATCCGGACGAATATTCCTAACCTTTTCAATCATTGACAGAAGATGGTCCTCTGGTACCTCTGCGAGAATACCCATATCCAACTTTCCTCCGCGGGTAGAAGCACTTGAAGCTTTAATCTCTACTCTATCAAGGAACGGGGTTACCTCCCGGACCGTTCTTGGGCCTCCAACCGACCCAATCAATAATGGGGCCCTATCACCAACAGGCCCTAAATTTCTTGTATTCACTTGGTAATAATCTCCACTGAAGGTACAAGTGCCTTCAATTAATAATGACCGAACAATTTGGATTGCCTCTATATACATGCCAGCCCTGTCCCGTGGGGGAGGATATTCCATTCCAGCATCAACGACCTCGCCCTCAGCCCAACCAGCGCCCAAACCAAGTTCAAATCTGCCATCAGAGACCTCATGCAAAAGAAGCGCTGCCTGAGCCACTTCAATAGGAGACCGCAACAGGTTGTTAACAAACGACGTAGTGATTTTCACTCGGGTAGTAGCCGACGCTATGGCAGTCGTTGCGACCCAGATATGAGGAAACGGTCGATGATCCGTATAGAAATGATCAGCGACAGAAAGAACATGCCACCCTTCATCCTCACGTTGACGTGCCCACTCACTTGGCTTCACCGTCACATCCATAAGGTTCACTACATATTCCATATGTAAAGATTAACCTAGACTTGACGAAACACACAACGGAGACTGAAGGGTGTAATATCTAATTTCACCTGATCGGATCACACATGCAAAAGAGACATATAAGAAAACTTCCACTACTCCTAGCACTCATAGCCTCAGTTCTACTCGGCATCTCGTCCCAAGCTGCTGCACATACAACAGTTGACAAAGAAAATTCGACTCCCCAACCTGCTGCGGTGCTAACAGACCTAAATGAAATCCGATTAGTTTTCAAATCACCCTTAATCGATGATGGAAAAGCAAAAATATCGCTAGCTACAGTAAGAGAAGGACAAGATATACCAATCGGTGAAACGGTGTTCGAGTCTCCAACAGTCATTACAGCAAGTATCCTTCAAACCCCAAAACCGGGACAATACGTTATCCGATACGTAGTCACTGCAGAGGATGGCGATATGAACGATGGGGGATATGCCTTTGAACTATATGAAAAGCAGGATTCGAGTAAGCCATGGTTATTTCTAGCAGCGGCATTAGGGATACTCCTCGTTTTCGTTTTTCTGCTCAGATCATATTCCCAGAGCGCCACACAAAGAGGGGAATAGTGACTCAGCCGAAAATACCACCACTTGACATCAATAACCTTGATGCTGATGCTGCCGCAATACTCCAGCCGATGATAGATGCCGGACGCCCCTGGAATATTTTTCTAACATTGGCGAAGCACCCAGACCTTGCTAAACGATGGCTAGTCTTCTCGAACCACGTACTATTTAAGTCGACACTGCCTCCCCGAGAAAGAGAACTAGCTA
>CAJWRY010000037.1 GCA_913046155.1 uncultured Candidatus Nemicrothrix sp.
GCAAACGGGTTGGGGAAGAACAGGCGAACACTTTTGGGGGTATCAAGCACATGGGATCACGCCTGACATGCTGACTTTCGCAAAAGGTGTCGGAAATGGAATAACCCTTGCAGGGGTTGTAGCTCGAGCCGAAATCATGGAAAACGTTACCGCATTAAATTTCAGCACTTTCGGAGGTAACCCTCTTTCCGCAGCAGCTGGTCTGGCCACGTTCAGAGAAGTCAAAGGGAAAGATATGCAAGCCAACGCTCTTGACATGGGAAAGCGACTCAAAAGTGGCCTTGAAGAAGCAGCTAGTACCACTTCATGGATCGGTGATCTTCGGGGAAGAGGATTGATGGTAGCCCTCGAAATTGTTGGGACGGATTCAGGTAGCGGCAACACAGAGCCATACCCAGAACGTGCTGCAGAGTTTCTTGAAGCCTGCAAAGACCATGGCCTTCTACTAGGCAAAGGCGGTGCATACGGAAATGTGATCCGCATCACGCCAATGCTAAATGCAACAGCAAGCGAAATTGATGAAGGGATAGAAGCTATATCTGCCGCAATCAAGTCCATAGGTAATAGCTAAGTTCAGTCTCCCCGTAAAACGTGTGCAGCTCGCATTGCTAACTTGGCGGTTTTCTGTTTTTTTGTCTCAGATGTATCAGCAGCCCCCATAAAGCGCCTGCTAACACGTACTCCCAACCACCGCAAGGGTTCCGGCTCCCACTTTCTTGATCGCACTCCAACCCAAGGAAGTGAAACAAGGTCAGTTCGTCTTTCAAGTATTAAGTCGGCCATTGTTCTGCCTGCTAGGTTTGCTGCGGCAACACCCTCACCTACATACCCACCAAGAAAACCAACGCCGGATAGTTTGTCGAGGCGAAGGCCAGGAAGCCAATTTCTGGGAATAGCTAACGTGCCTCCCCATCGGTGTGTTATCGCTACGTCTTTTAGCTGAGGAAGAAAGTTCACGAGATTTTCCCAAACAACCTTATGTGAGTGGAAGTTGCTTTCAACTCCTGAATCAATTCTCGACCCGTAAAGGTATGGAGGGTTTCCTTGTCCTCCAAAGGCAATTCGGTTATCTGAGGTTCGCTGCCCATAGATAACGATGTATCGGCCATCATTAAATGTAGGTCGATCATCAAGCCCGATTTCGCTCATTTGAGAATCAGTGAGTGGTTCAGTTGCGATCATTCGTGAATAGACAGGAAGAAGGTCAAGCTTCTTTCCTTTAATATCGCGCGTGTACCCCTCAGTTGCTTGAACTATGACATCAGCTGATACGACACCTTCTACACACACAACTTTTCCTGTGCTGATAGACAAAGCTGTGGTTCCTTCTACTATCGTTCCACCTTTTCGTTCAACAGCTTCAGCTAGTCCTCTGACCATTTTGCCGGGGTCAACAACAGCAGAAGGAGCAAAGAAAATACCTGAATGCACATTAGTGGCGTTCACATGTGCTCTAGCTTCATCTGCATCAAGGATTCTGATAACTTCCTCACCGGTACCTCGCTTACGAGCGAGTTCAACAGCAGAACGTTGTCTTTGCGCTTGAGGAAAATTTCTTGCCACGCTAACGAAACCCCCTTTATGGAAATCACAGTTAATGTCTTCAGATTCAAGAACACGTTGTATCTCATCAACTGTTCTAAACATTGTTCTTTCAAGTCGAAGAGCCTCGTCCATTGTTGACCGTTTTGCATACTTTTCAGTGCCTCCTGCCAACGCTCCTTCGCACCACCCACCATTGCGCCCAGAGGCCCCGTACCCACAAAATTCCTTTTCAATGATTAGCACACGAAGAGAGGGGTCATTTTCAAGTAAGTAATACGCTGTCCATAATCCGCTATAGCCGCCACCAATAATGGCGACATCAACTGACATAGGACCGTTCAAGGGTTTCCGGCCATGCAAACTCTGATCAAAAGAGTCCAACCAAAGAGGAGCTTCGCGTGCATTCTGTAGAGGAGACATAAATTTACGTAACCTTATCATCATGACATACGAAACTTATAGCCCTGTGTGAACTAGCGTGTGTGATTGCCAATGAGTAATCTTGAGAAATCTACAATGAGGAGGTTTAAATGACATCAGCCCTTTTGCATCCCTTTTCAAAACCATCCTCTGATAATTTTCGGACGCTTGTTCGGTCTGAAGGTGTGCGTGTCTGGGATGACGAAGGCAATGAATATATCGATGGGTTAGGGAGCCTGTGGTACTGCCAAGTTGGGCATAACAGAGCCGAACTAGTTCAGGCAATTACCAACCAACTCCAAACTTTAAGTTCGTACCATACCTTCGCCCCGATGGGAAGTCAGATATCTGATCAAGCTGCAGAACGGATACGTTCAGTTTCGCCCTTTCCTGACGGCCGAGTTTTCTTATGCAGCTCCGGTTCTGAGTCAGTAGACTCTGCGATCAAAATTATAAGAAAAGTAGCAATTCTGCGAGGTGAGCCCGAACGTCAAATAATCGTTCGACGCGGTCGGGGGTATCACGGTGTGAATGTTGGTGGAACGACTCTTCAAGGTATTCCTGCGAACCGAGAAGGGTGGGGGGATTTACTTCCGAAAGTTTTGGAAATAGATCCAACAAACATAGAATCTGCAGCATCTATTTTCAAAGAACATGGTCACAATATAGCTGGAGTAGTAACCGAAGCTGTCCAAGGAGCAGGCGGTGTCTTCCCCCCGCCAGACGGTTTCCTTGAGGGACTCCGTCGCCTATGCGATGACAACGGTTCTTTGCTCGTTTTTGACGAAGTCATTACTGGATTTGGAAGGACTGGGAACTGGTTCGCTTCCGACACCTACGACGTAAAACCAGACCTCATCACATTCGCAAAAGGTGTGACAAGTGGATACCAGCCGATGGGAGGCGTCCTCGTCAGTAGAGCAATATGTGATTTATTTGAGCAAGACCCAGATTTTGTTTTTATGCATGGTTACACATATAGCGGTCACCCAGCTGCTTGCGCTGCAGCTATTGCAAATATTGACCTTATAGAAAAGGAAGGCCTTGTTGAACGAGCAAAGCATATCGGAAAGAGAATTTCTCAGGGCCTAGAGGCACTTAAAAGCGATGGGCTTCTATCTGAAGTTCGTGGAGTTGGGGCTATCTGGGCTGGGCAGATAGAGGGTGCCACAACTGAACAAGGATTGGCAGTTAGGGATAAAATGACAGAAAAGGGAGTGATCTGCAGGGCAATAAATGGGGCACTAGCATTTTGTCCTCCACTAATCATCGAGGATCAAGACATTGATCACATGATTGATATAGCCGAACAAGCAATTAACGAAATCATGACCTCATGAAACGTCCTAAGCTACGTATTCTGGATGCTCAGGGTTCTTTCGAATCAATAGGATTCCTGCATGGGAAGCAGTTTGCAGATGAGATCCAACATTATGTTAAAGAAAGAGTCAAACTTGTAGCATCAGGGTCTTGGTCTGGTAAGCAGATGAGCGAGTCCGACATTATTGATCTCGCCGAGTCAATGATTCCCGAGCACCAACATTTTGACCCCCAACTATTTACTGAAATGAGCGCCCTTTCAGAAGGAGCAAATATTTCTATAGCTGAAGCGATCATTGTTGGAGGCTTTACTGACTTCGTGGACACGGTCAGGTCAGCAACAGGTGGGGTGACCCCACCCGAGCTACACGAAGATGACTGTACAGCAGTCCTAGTTCCAGATTCACGAGCTAATGGCGAAGGCTTTCTTGCCCAAACCTGGGATATGCACGATACCGCAACTGATCATGTGCTTTTGCTCCGAGCTAAACCTGACGAATGCCCTTCTGCACTTATTTTCACTACAACGGGCTGCTTAGGGCAGATAGGAATGAATAATCAAGGCGTAGCAGTAGGAATTAACAACCTCACAAGCAGCACGGGAAAAGTCGGAGTCGTGTGGCCATCGGTTGTCCGGTCCATGCTGCGACAGGAATCATCAAAGGATGCGCTAAGTGTTCTAAGTAACGCTAATCTCGCTGGAGCGCACAACTACCTCATAATGGATAAGCAGGGAGATGGTTTCAACGTAGAGGCCATGCCCGATGCGCAGACAGTTACCCGATTGGAATCGGCGCCAATAGTGCATACTAATCATGCTGTGTCGCCGGAAGCTCAAGCAGAAGAAGCTGAGCGGCCAGCAGATCTACTAGCCAACTCAACCCTGAGGCTTTCAAGAGGAAATGAACTTCTAGCGAGTGATGAAATAGGACTGGAACGCTTAATCAAATTAACTCAGGACGATGAAGCAATTTGTAGAAAGCCCGAACCACCACACAGAATAGAATCAAGTGGGGCAGCCATTATGCGACCAGCGACTGGTGAATTCTGGGCATGTTGGGGTCAGCCATCACATAACGACTATGAACTGATCAGGTGGAAGAATGGTTGAGGGAACTGTTGTACATATCGGAGAAAAGTCGGGATTACACTACAGGCACCCTAGACCGGAGTGGTCAACGGAAATGGAACACATTGAACTTTCGTCTTTCCCAACTTCCGATCCAGCAGATCTCTATAACAAAGAAGAGCTAGAGGTGCTATCTCGCGACTTCCCTCAAGGTGGCTTTGTTGGATTTGATGGGGACTTAGCTGTTGCGATGGGTTTAGGTGTGCAAGTTCACTTTGATGAGGATAATCCAATCCACACAGTCCACGACATCATGCCGGGGAATGGAAGCTCGGGTCACATACCTAGTGGGAACTGGTACTACGGCACCTCCATAGCTGTTAACCCGACGTATAGACGAAAAGGAATAGGTAGCGAGCTGTATCTTCTGCGAAAACAGGTTTGCATCAGTCATAATCTCAAGGGGATTATCGCGGGAGGTGTTATGCCTGGCTTTGCAAAATATAAAGCAGAAATGACTGCTGATGAGTACATAACTGCTGTAAGGGAGAACGTTATTTACGACTCAACACTTTCATTTCAAGCAAATAATGGCTTTGAATTGGTGTGCGCTTTGCCGGACTACATAGCGAACCCAGAGATTGATAATTATGCAGCCTTAATTATCTGGAGAAACCTGGAATACAAGGAGAGCTAAGTATGGGGAAAGAAATTGAAGGCGACCAGGCATTTCGCCGCGAGGACCTGCTTGGCAGAAATCCTGAAATGACATTTGGAGGCGCTCTTTCTTTTTTGAGAAGGAATTACTCACGTAACCTCACTGATATTGATATCGCAGTAACTGGTATTCCATTCGATATGGCAACCTCCAACCGGCCAGGAACACGCCTTGGCCCTAGAGCAATACGTGCCGCCTCAGTTGGTTTAGCAGAATTAGAAGCCTACCCCTTTGGTTTCGACCCTTTTCAATATTTGAAAGTCATTGATTACGGGGATTGCTTTATTGATTATGGCTACCCAAACCAAGCACCTGACCAGATTGAAAAGCACGCTCTCGAAATCATTGAAACCGGAACAATGATGTTGAGCATGGGGGGTGACCATTTCGTAACGTACCCGTTACTAAAAGCGCATGCGGAAAAACACGGACCGCTATCCCTAATCCACTTTGATGCGCACTGTGATACTTGGGAAGATGATGGGCAAAGATTAGATCATGGCTCAATGTTCCTACGGGCGATTCGCGAAGGAATCATAAACCCCGAGACGTCTGTCCAAATAGGGATTCGAACACATAATGCAGAAACATATGATTTCACTATCCTCGGAGCTCCCTGGGTGCATAGAGAAGGAATCCCAGCAGTTATAGATGTCATTCGAGAGGTCGTAGGCACACACAAAGCGTATTTGACATTTGACATTGATTGCTTAGACCCCGCTTTCGCTCCGGGAACTGGGACCCCGGTTGCAGGTGGGCTAAGTACAGCGCAGGCTTTAGATGCAATTCGTTCTCTGGGTGATTTCAACATTGTCGGCATGGATGTTGTCGAAGTAGCACCGTCATACGATATTAGTGAGATCACGGCGATTGCTGCTGCGACCCTTTTACATGACTTTATTTGTCTTCAAGCTGAGAAAAAAGGGGCTACACGTCAACCGTTTGGATATATCTAGAGAAAGGTACGATTACGTAAGGGGGAAAATGACTGCTGCAGTTGAATTAAAAGGAATCACCAAAAAGTTCGGTGACGTCACCGCTGTTGACAATGTAGATTTAACCATTGAAGACGGCGAATTCTTCTCCCTGCTTGGCCCAAGCGGGTGTGGGAAAACCACAACACTAAGAATGATCGCAGGTTTAGAATTCCCAACAGAGGGAAGCCTTTCAATCTTTGGCGAAGAAGTAGGTACCCTTGCTCCTAATAAACGGTCGGTCAATACAGTTTTCCAAAATTACGCCCTCTTCCCCCATCTCACAGTAATTGACAATGTGGGGTTTGGGCTCAAGATGCAAGGAGTCGCAAAGAAAGAAACAAAAGAACGAGCGATGGAAATGATTGAACTTGTCCAGTTATCAGGACTTGAGACTCGCAAACCATCGCAAATGTCTGGGGGGCAACAGCAAAGAGTAGCACTAGCCAGAGCACTGGTGAACCAACCAAAGGTTTTGCTTCTAGATGAACCTTTAGGCGCATTAGACCTAAAACTCAGGCAAGAAATGCAATTAGAACTCAAGAAACTCCAACGTGACGTAGGAATCAGCTTTGTATTCGTTACGCATGATCAAGAAGAAGCTTTAACAATGTCCGATCGGATAGCAGTCATGCACGAAGGGAAACTTTTGCAAGTCGCAAGCCCCGAAGAAATTTATGAAAGCCCAGCAAATAGGTTTGTCGCCGACTTTATCGGTAGGACAAACCTACTAGATGGAACGACCTCAGATAATGAAACTGTCGTGCTCAGCAACGGGACTTCAATCAGAGCACAGAATAGTTTCCCTGAAGGAACCAAAGTATCAATCAGTATCAGGCCGGAAAGGACGAAGATCACGAAACGTTTAGAGCCATCCGACCCCTTATCTAGTATTCAGGGAACTGTTGAAACCATCACATATCTTGGAAATGCGCGAGTATACGGGGTCAAGTTCACATGGCTATCAATTGAAGTACGCGAGGAGAACAGACCTGGTTTGGAAGTTTTTAATGCCGGAGATGATGTCACTGTCCACTGGGAGCATGACGCTATTTCAGTAGTGGAAGACTAATGCGTAAACGAGAATCCACGGAGCATGTCGTAGAGGTGGCAACACCCGAATTCGAAAAAACGGCACAAAAGAAAGAAGCTCGAAGGGGGCTTCTCATGGCACTGCCATCCTATCTTTACTTGATCTTGTTCTTTGTTATTCCGTTAGGAATAGTCCTCATATACAGCTTTGCCACAAGAAATCGATTTGGCGGAACAGATCTATCAGGTTGGAATGTAGAAAGCTACGAGAGAATCGCTGAACCAATCGTTAGGACAATACTATTCCGCTCCCTTTGGCTGGCGATTCTCACAACAGTTATCTGCCTCGTCATTGCATATCCATTTGCCTATTATCTCTCTACACGAAAACCAGCTATTCGAAACGTGATGCTCGTATTCGTAATGATTCCGTTTTGGACTAATTTTTTAGTGCGTAACTACGCGTGGCGCGTAATACTCGGGAATGATGGACCTTTCACTAAAGTCACCGAATTCTTTGGATTAGGAACACACGAGCTTCTCTTCTCACAAAAAGCCGTTGTGCTAGGCCTTGTCTACGGTTACCTCCCATTCATGATCCTCCCTCTATACGCAGCGATTGAGAGAATAGATGGTCAATTGCTAGAAGCAAGCAGAGATCTTTATGGGAATGGGTGGCAATCCTTTAAAAATGTCCTACTGCCACTGTCTATGCCAGGCGTAATTGCTGGCTCTATATTAGTTTTTGTTCCTTCCTTGGGGGCATATGTGACTCCAGAGATACTTGGTGGAGCGAAGACAACACTTCTTGGAAGCTATATTGTGACACAATTCCTAACTGCTCGAAACTGGCCTTTTGGGGCTGCACTGAGCTTCGTCCTGATGGCTGTAATGCTACTGATGACCATCATTTATTTCCGTAAAGGCGGAAGGACATTATGAGTAACGCAGTTGAACCAAGAGGGCTATCAAAAATTGGCCTTCAAATAAACGGTTGGCTTGTATACCTATTTTTCTATGCCCCCATAGTTCTTCTCGTAATCTTTTCCTTTAGCGAAAGTCGTAACGTCGGAAAATGGGGAGGATTCACGCTCAGCTGGTACGAGCAATTCATTGATAGCTCAAATGCGCGAAACGCCCTTGAGAACTCGATAAAAATCGCGATTGTCGTAACAATAATTTCTGTAATTCTCGGCACAATGTCAGCTCTTGCATTGGAGCGCTTTACCTTCAAAGGCAAAAGAGTTTTTGACGCTTTGCTTTATCTACCTATCATTATTCCCGATGTAACAATGGCGGTAATGCTTCTATTGTTCTTCGGAGAGTTCTTTGAAATCCTAGACAACCTTTTCGGTTTACAATTACGAAAGGGATTTTGGTCAATATCTATAAGTCACATTGCATTCAACATCAGTTTCGTTTCAGTTGTAGTTCGAGCCAGATTAGCTGGGATGAGTACAGACCTAGAAGAAGCAGCAGTAGATCTGTATGCATCCAGATGGAAAGCATTTAGGCACGTCACCTTCCCGCAAATACTCCCCGGCATAGCAGGAGGAGCTTTATTAGCGATGACTCTTTCGTTAGATGATGTTGTTATCACTCAATTCGTAGCAGGTCCCGGCTGGACGACGCTACCCGTATACGTTTTTGGGCTTATCCGTAAAGGCGTCACACCACTTATCAACTCAATTTCGGTGATTATGCTAGTCTCGTCTATGTTATTAGTGGGGCTATCGCTATTGGCAGAACGCACGAGACGCGGTGGTTAGATTAAACCAGATGGCCAAGGCCAGGAGGGAAGAAATGAGAAAAACACGAAAACTACAGGTACTCGGCGCTATCTTTGCTATGTCGCTACTCGCAGTTACAGCTTGCGGAAGCGATGATGATGATAGTGCAGGATCAGCATGTGAGGTAGGCCAAATTGATGGTGACCTTGCGATGTACAACTGGGCAGAATATATAGATGAAGAGCAACTAGCAGCTTTTGCGGAAGAATACGGCATTAGTTTCACTTTGGATACGTACGAAAGTAATGAGGCCATGCAACCAATAATTTCAGCAGGAAATTCTGGTTACGATGTCATCGTTCCTTCTGACTACATGGTTTCAATCCTCATAGAAGCAGGACATATTATGAAGCTAAATTTAGATGCAATCCCCAATAGTTCTAATATCTCTGACGATTTTAGTGGGCTTTACTATGATCCGAAAGCTGAATATTCAGTCCCTTACCAATGGGGAACTACTGGTATCGGTGTCAACACAGCCGTTGTTGGTGATGACTTCCCACGATCATGGGGACTAATTTTTGATCCTGCAATCTCAGGAGAATTTGATGGCCAAATTCAGTTGCTCAATGACCCAAGAGAGACACTTGGGGCTGCACTTAAGTATCTTGGCTACTCATTAAACACCACAAGCGAATCAGAATTGAACGAAGCTAAAGACTTATTAGCAGCTACGTCAAGCAGGCTCGCAGCATTCAACACTGATTCTGCTGACGAGTTCCTTACAAGTGGTGAAACTGTAATAGGTCACGGTTATTCCGGTGACATGTTCGTGCAGTTCTTAGATCAAGACAATTATGACGACTATGTCTACTTCGTTCCCGAGGAGGGCGGAACGAAATGGATTGACAACATGGCGATCCCATTTGACGCACCAAGCCCATGCACAGCACATACTTTCATTAACTGGATGCTAACGGCTGAGCAAGGTGCTGCACTTACTGACTGGAACTACTACGACACGCCTAACCAGGCGGCTCTAGACCTTATGGGCGAAGATGCCGAGGGATATTACGATGATCTGCTCGATTTCATCCGAAACCCAGAACTCTTTGCTGGCGGCGTTGACTCTCTAGAGTCAATTGAGGACACCGGAGACTTTGAAACGAATTACTCCGATGCATTCGTGAACGCGAAAGGCTAAATTCTTTCTCTGGGGGCAAGGGTAACCTTGCCCCCAGAAAAATCTAAATGATTACTCTCAAGCAACAAGGATTGCGAGTATCTGCAATGAATTCCCAGCGATAAAAGTATGTATGCTTAGGATTGCAAACACGAGAGGATTCCATGCGTTCAATTCAGCACTACATCAATGGTCAAAGCGTTGGTATAGCAACTCAAAAGACTCATGCAGTTCTAAATCCAGCTACAGAAGAGCAAGTTGCAGAAATACAGCATGCGACATCAGAAGAAGTTAATCAGGCTGTGGCAGCTGCTAAGGCTGCACTCAGTGATTGGAGCGAAGCATCTATCGCTCACCGAACGAAACTCCTATACAAGTTTCGTAACCTTGTACTTGAAAATGAACATTACATCGCTGAATTGATAACTGAAGAACATGGAAAAGTCCATAGCGACGCAAAGGGAGAAGTAGCAAGAGGAATAGAAAATATTGAATACGCTTGCGGGTTTGCTGAAACTCTGAAAGGTTCATACAGCGAACAAGCATCAACCGGCGTTGACGTTTATACAATTCGTCAACCAGTCGGTGTATGCGTAGGGATAACGCCCTTTAACTTTCCAGTCATGGTTCCTTTATGGATGTTCCCTAACGCCATAGCTTGTGGAAATACATTTATTCTAAAACCCTCAGACCGAAACCCGTCAGCGCCGGAGTTCATAATCAAGTTAATGAATGAGGCTGGATTTCCAAAAGGTGTAGTTAATCTAATCAATGGAGGAGCAGAAACAGTTAACCAACTTCTATCCCATGATGATGTTGACGCTGTAAGTTTCGTTGGGTCCACGCCTGTAGCGAAACACATTTACGAGTCTGGAACCGCAGGAGGTAAACGGGTTCAGGCATTGGGGGGCGCTAAGAACCATATGGTTGTGCTTCCAGATGCCGATATTGATCTTGCAGCAGATTCCGCAGTTTCCGCTGCTTATGGATCAGCTGGTGAGCGTTGCATGGCAATTTCAGTTGTTGTAGCAGTCGGAGAAGTAGCAGAACCATTAGTAAACGCAATCTCTGATCGAATTGATAATCTAAAGATCGGGCCAGGAATGCAACCTGATTCAGAGATGGGCCCACTCATAAGCGAAGAGCATCGCAGCCGAGTTGTTGACTATATAAATTCAGGTGAAGCAGAAGGCGCAACCGTTGTTTGTGATGGTCGGATGCACTCGTCTGAGCAAAAGGGATTCTATGTCGGAGCGACTCTTTTGGATAACGTGACAACAGATATGGAGGTTTACCGAGACGAAATCTTTGGCCCAGTCCTCTCGGTTGTAAGAGTTCAATCCTTTGATGACGCATTGGATGTCATAGCCGAGAATCAATATGGCAACGGAGTAGCAGTCTTCACTCGAGATGGAGGCACAGCCAGACAATTTCAAAAAAATGTGCAGGCTGGAATGGTAGGAATTAATGTTCCAATACCTGTTCCAGTGGGGTACCACTCATTTGGCGGCTGGGATGATTCTCTATTTGGAGATACAGCAATGTATGGCCCAGAAGGAATGCGTTTCTATACGAAGCAAAAAGTCATCACAAGTCGTTGGCCTGACCCAACAAGCAGTCAAGTCGACTTAGGTTTTCCCCAGAACACCTAAAGTCGCTCCGAAGAGCGCTGGACTAGCCACTGAAAAAGTGGATCGCTATCTCGCGTGTCTAACATTTCCGGATGCCACTGAACAGCGATAATAGGTCGTTCAACATGCTCAATCGCCTCAACTCCTTGATCATTTGAGACCCCAGTAGCCAGAAATCCCTCACCCAGCTTATCGATGCTTTGATGATGTAAAGAGTTCACTTCTATTGATGACCCGTAGAGACCTGAAAATAAAGACCCATCATCAAAAGTAACTTCATGCACCCGACTTGAGGGGGGTTCCTTTCGAGCAGCGTGTGGAGGAACGTCTTGAAATAGCGTTCCTCCAGCGTAGACATTAAGAATTTGTAGGCCTCGGCAAATCCCAGCAACAGGCAATTCATTCTCATACACCTTCTCAAGTACTTTCAATTCAAAGTCATCACGCACCGGCTCAATTGACTGCAGTTCAGGCTCCGGGTCTGCACCGTACCTTTCGGGATCTATGTCAGCCC
>CAJWRY010000038.1 GCA_913046155.1 uncultured Candidatus Nemicrothrix sp.
TCATCTCTGCGTAGCCTTCGTTAACCCTATTCCCAAGTCGAAACCAGCCACCTATTTCTTGATCAAGATCAAACGTGTTGAGGTACATAGATTCGTTGTAGTTTGTAACGTCATCTGGTTCATGCGGGAATTCGTCTTGTTCCTCCAAGACGGTGATGATTCTCTTTCCCTCCATGGATAAAACCTAGCCTGAAATTCTGTTTCTTAGTATTTCCGTGCATTAATTACTGCACCATCATTACTAGACCTGATTTTAGATATTTGTGCTTTTGTCCAAAGTGTCGTTGTTTGATGTAATGGGTTGTACCAAGGGGGGAATATGACAGGTCGATTACAGGACAAAGTAACGGTTGTAACTGGAGCTGGAAACGGTATTGGTCGGGCAACAGCGTTACGATTCGCAGAAGAGGGTTCGTCAGTGATAGCGGCTGATATCCAGATTGATAAAGCCGACGAAACAGTTCAGATAATTGAAGATAAGGGAGGAAATGCTGAATCAATTTCTGTCGATGTAACTAGTGGTGCTGATAATGATGCTATGGCTGAGCTGGCAGTTTCGAAGTTTGGTGGTTTGGACTGCTTAGTAACCGCCGCTGGAATCAGTCACGCTAATTATGTCTCGGGAGATATTGAGCCTGATATTAAAAATATTGTGGAGAATAGAGCTACTTACCTCGAAAGGCCGGGATGGGAATTTGTGGAGGCAGATCCTGATTCGTTTGACAAGGTCTTAAATGTCAATTTAAAGGGGACCTTGTTAGGGATGCAATCATGCGCCGCACAAATGCTTGAGTTAGGTACGGGAGGATCAATAGTCACTATCGCTAGTATTGCAGCTAAGCATCCTGATGCAGGCCCCGTAGCATATACAGTTTCCAAGGCAGGTGTTTGGATGCTCACGAAGAAAGTAGCTCGAATGCTTGGGCCTGTAGGTATACGCGTCAATAGCATCGGTCCGGGTTTCATCAAGACTCACATGACAGCCGTAATTGACTTGATGGATGAGAGTGAGACAACTGCATTTAATGAGATGATTCCGTTGGGCAGGCGAGGAGAGCCTGTCGATATAGCAAATGCCGCTCTTTTCCTGTGCAGTGATGAGGCGAGCTATTTCACCGGTGAGATACTGCATCCAGATGGTGGTTTCTTTACCGAGTAATCATAATCCGAGATTACGGCCAACTATTTCTTTCATTATTTCAGTTGTGCCTCCGTATATGCTCTGAACTCGACCATCTCTCCAAAGGCGTGATATTGGATACTCATCCATATATCCATAGCCGCCATGAAGTTGAAGGCACTCGTCAATTGCCCGTTTCTGAAATTCGGTCGTCCACCACTTTGCCATGGCTGCTTCCTCCGCAGTTAGTTCACCTTGTGTAAGAGCAAGAGAACACTTATCGATAAAGGCCCAAGCAAACTCTAACTCCGTTGCAATTTCTGCCATCTTAAAGCGTGAATTCTGGAATGAACCTACTGGTTGCCCAAAGGCATGCCTTTCTTTTATATATTCAAGAGTGATATTGAATGCGTATTGTGTCCCTGCAACAGCTGATACTGCGATATTGAGCCGCTCTTGAGGCAAGTTGAACATCATATAGTAAAAACCTTGATTCTCTTCTCCCAATAGATTCTCAGATGGAACGCGAACATCGGTGAAGAAAAGCTCTGCGGTGTCTTGACTATGTCGACCCACCTTTTCTAGATTCCGTCCACGTTCAAAGCCCTCCATATTTCTTTCGACAATTAGTAGAGATATCCCTCTGTGTCGAGATTCCGGTTGAGTTTTAGCTGCAACAATAACTAAATCACTATTAATTCCATTTGAAATGAAAGTCTTTGCCCCATTTAATACATAGGATTCCCCGTCTTTAACTGCTGTGGTAGAAATAGAGGCAAGGTCGGAGCCAGTTCCAGGTTCGCTCATAGCGATTGCCGTGATAAGGGAGCCGTTTGTTAAACCTGGCATCCAGCGCTCCATTTGTTCGTCATTACAATATTCCTTGAAGTATGGGAGGCATATATCATTATGGAGCCCTATCCCTGAACCAGCTGTTGCTACACCAGCAAGATCAAACTCCTCACCCATAATCTGATTGAATCTGTAATCATTTATTCCGCCACCGCCGAACTTTTCAGGAAGGTCAATGCCTAGAAATCCGCTTTCGCCTGCTTTTTGAAATAGGTCTCTATCAACTATTCCGTTCTCTTCCCATATTTCGTTATAAGGAACCATCTCTTTTTCGACAAACTGTTTAAACGTGCCTCTGAATAGCTCATGGTCCTCTTCAAAGATTGGTCTATCCACAATGCCTCCTTAACTTAAATGATTAGCATAACGCTCGATAGATTCTGCCACCTCTTCGCACTTTTCATTTTCTGAGCGATATCCAATTAATCCGGTGACCGTAATAAAGCCTTCGTCAAGTAAAGCTGTGTCCGTATCTGAAGCGAGTTTAACTTCTCTGGGGCTAACTTTGATACGTAGATTGCCAGGGACAGTTCCAGTTAGAGAAGTCTGCGTAGTTCCAAATGCTGCGATCCGCGCAATCCGGGCACCTTTGACTTTATCAATGGTTGTATTTGGGATATTGATATTTAGAACTGTCTTGCGCGGAGCTTCTGTAATCCAGTTCACAGCTGCTACTGCAACTTCACCACTTGTTTCCCACACCATTTTACTGGGGGTGCGTTTCTGGCTCAGAGCGATACCAGATAGACCAAAATTCTGAGCAATCATCGCTCCGCCCACTGTGCCTGAGTGTAAGATGCCTCTGCCGCAATTAGCCCCATCGTTACTTCCTGAAATGACTAGGTCTGGCCGCTGGCCAAATGTTTCCAGCATTGCTGTTAATACACAAAATGCGGGGGGGCCGTCGACGCCCCAAGCACTTATTCTCTCATAACCAGGTATCTCAAATTGTTCCACACTAAATTCAGACCCATTATCAAGAGTTCCAACGCCAGCACCCCAGCCTGACCTTTCACCTGATGGCGCAACTGCTAGAACATCATGTCCTGCGTCATGCAGTGCAATTGCGACTGCGTGCAGTCCTAAGGAAGAAATTCCATCATCATTCGTTATCAAGATTCTTGCCATCAGAAACCAAGTGATTTCATAAATGAAGGCAAGTCATGGTCCTCTGCTGCTGAAAAGGTCCGAGTAATAAATTGGGCTAGTAATTCGTTTCCTCTTTCATTTGAGCCATCAAGGTCACTTACGATTACTTGACTGAATGTTTGCATCATCAAGCAAGCTTTCAAGTCATTCCAACACTGGTCCATGGAATAGTTAATGATTCCATTAGCTAGAAGTTGATTGTGATAATGCGCAACTAACTCCTCTTCATGCTTTCGCCTTGTCTCAACGGTTAATGAGGCACTCAACCAATTTGAAATATCCCACACTCCCCAAAATCTGGTAGCTAGTTGAAAGTCAATGATAGTAATTTCAGAATTTGGACCAAATAGGTAATTCTCGCACCTGCAATCAGTATGCGTGAAAGTTTGGTTACCTTGCGAAACTGCCCAATCAAGGAAGGATCCGTAGTTAGGAATGAATCTTTCAACAGCATCAAGGACACCAGAATTCACAATGTCACCCCAATTTTCTTTGAATGCTGGAAGCTTTTCCGCAGCGAGGGCTGACGAACCCTTGTACATGTCATTATTCATTGGAGGCAACCAGTCAAGAGCGTAAAGCTTTTCTGACTCCCAATAATACGCGTGAAGTTTAGCCAGTTCAGAAAATACGCGTTTGGTTGACTCAACATCTGCCCCTTTAATCTGATCAAGGATTGTGATGTCTGATATTTCCTCAATTAAGAGGACGAAAGGAATGCCATCGCCCGAAATGTCAGAGTAGTAGCAACGTGGAACCTTTACTGGGAGTGTGTCGGTGAGTTTCTGATAGAAGTTAACCTCGCGAAAATAAAACCCCATAACCTGACAGAGAAAAATATTTTCAGGCGCTGGGGATTGGCATTTGGCAATAATCGTTTTTGGTCCGCTAGCACCCTCACGGTAGGTCAAATGTAACCTGCTAACCTCGCCAAGAATTCCAACTCCCTCTCCAAGGTCCTCCCATTGCATATCTTGTACTCCTTGCATTTCTGCAGGGAGCACAGAATTAAGCCAATCAACTGTAATTTCTGAAACAGAATTAGGAATTAAAGTCATGATGTGAAGTTAAACCTCTTTTAGCGCTTCCATGACTCCACGCCATTGCTCTGGATTTGATTGGCCAGGGGCGTAGAAGCTCAATCTGTCAATAACATCTCCATAACGACGTCCCAGCTCTGGGGCCACTTTGTCTGGCTCGGCGACAACGGCAAACGTGTTAAGCATTTCATCGTCTATTAGAGTTCCCATCTCAACCCACTTTCCTTGTTTTGAAAGCTGATTGAGTTCATCCTGAAGACCTTCCCAACCGTGTAACTCCAGAACACCTTTATATGCAGGAGTTGATCCGTAAAATGCAATTTGTTGACGTGTTGCGCTTTCAGCGAATTGCATTTCTTCTTCATTTTGACCGGTGACGACGAAGAAAGGTCCTGAAATTGAGAACCCGTCAAGTGATTTTCCTGCTTTCTCTCGACCGATGGCAAGGTTAGGTAACGTCACTTCGCGTAAATACTTTTCAGTGGTGAAACCGTGTGCAATGAATCCATCGCAAACCTCCCCAGCAACCTGAGTCATCAACTCGCCTACGCCAGCCAAATATACTTTTGGTGCGCCAAAATCACCCAAATCACTTTTGTCAGGTGTAAAGAACGGCGTCATTAGCGTATGGGTATAGAAATCACCACGAAACTCTAGTTTCTCTCCTGTCATCCAAGTATTCCAAATAGCCCTCATCGCAGAAACCATTTCGCGCATGCGCGCAGCTGGCTTTGACCACTCCATACTAAAGCGTTTCGTAATATGAGGTTTTATCTGACTTCCCAACCCCAAGTTAAATCGCCCCTTGCTTAAAGCTTGCAGGTCCCATCCAATGTTCGCTAGAACCATTGGGTTTCTAGCAAATGCAACCGCAATACTCGTTCCCAACTCAAGGTTTTGGGTGTGCTCTGCAGCAATTGTTAATGGAAGGAAAGGGTCATGACTTGTTTCTGCAGTCCATATCCCGTCGTACCCTCTCTCTTCTTGAGAGCGAGCTTCTTTCGCTATCTTCTCAATATCAGGTGAAAGCCCTAAACCACCATCAACCTTCATACATCTACTCCTTCTATATTACGTTCGCGCAGTTTTTCTGCTGAACATTGAAACTCTTCAGATAAATCATGCGGTCCCGCATAATGAGGTTGCAGAAATCGACGACTAAATTTCCAACCGTTATCTGTCTTGACATATTCGTCGTCATAGTGTGCAAGTAAGATTCCTCTGTCTCCATTGGCGCGAACAACTTGTTCTTGTATGTACCACCTCCCGGAGGCCTTCATTCCGGATGGATCCACCTCTATACCTCCATTAAGAACAGTTTGGATTGTTGCTTGGAAGCCTTTCATAGCGCCGTACCAGAGATTCTTTATCGCATCTATGCCTTCAACCAATCTTCCTCCGCCAAGATCCCACACTGCATCTTCATGCCATGTAGAGGACCACTGCGCTCCGTTCCTGTGAACGACTGCGTCCGCATACTTGTGGACAAGCATTGAAATTTCTGCATACGGGCTATCTTCTGTCACTTAAAGTTCTCCTTAATGAGGGGATCTGGATGTTACTAATTTTTTAACTTCCGAGCACCTTGATAGTCTAAGAATGCTTGAATATCAATTGGACTAGCTAGATTTGACACAAGGCAAGGAGATCATATGAAACTGGGATACAACACAGGTTATTGGAGCGCAGGACCACCAGCAGGTGTAGAAAACGTTGTAGCGGAATGCGACAAACTAGGTTTTGAGCATATTTGGACGGCTGAGGCTTATGGATCCGATGCCTTAAGCCCTTTAGCTTGGTGGGGGTCTCACACAACAAACGTGAAATTGGGGACAGCGATCATGCAAATGTCAGCCAGAACTCCTGCGGCTACAGCGATGGCTGCGATCACAATGGACCACCTAAGTAACGGGAGATTTATCCTCGGGCTAGGTGCCTCGGGTCCTCAAGTAGTGGAGGGATGGTATGGTCAGCCATATCCAAGGCCGTTAGAGAGAACGCGTGAATATGTTGAAATAGTTAGGTCAATTGTGGCGAGGAAAGAGCCAGTTGAATTCTCCGGACGGCATTACACTATGCCATTTCCTGATGGAACTGGGTTAGGGAAACCACTGAAATCAACCGTGCACCCACTGCGTAATGAGATTCCGATCTACCTAGCAGCTGAAGGCCCCAAGAACGTTGCTCTTTCAGCTGAGATTTGCGATGGCTGGCTACCGCTATTCTTTGCACCCAAAGATAACGACTTTTATAAAAATGCTTTACAGTCAGGCTTTGATACTGCGGAACGCATTGGCTGGGGAGACTTCGAAGTCGCTTGTACTGTAACTGTGATTCCAGGAGAAGATATTGAGCAATGCGCAGATTTATTGCGGCCAATGATTGCGTTATATGCAGGAGGAATGGGAGCGAAAGGACAAAATTTTCATTATGACGTATTTGCTAGAATGGGATACGAAGAAGCATGTGAAAAAATTCAAGAGCTCTATCTCGCCGGCAATAAAAAAGATGCGATTGCGGCAGTGCCAACTGAAATGGTAGAAGCGATCTCTTTGATTGGACCTCCTGCAAAAATTAAGGATGAATTGTCACTATGGGAAGAATCTGTAGTCAATACCATGCTTATCTCTGGAGGAATAGATCTCGTCCGGTTCGTTTACGATCTGGTTAGCTAATGGGATTGAACGAACGCACCCCAGTCATCGTTGGAGTTGGGCAATACAAGCAACAACTTGAAGATGTATTAAAAGCAGAAGAACAATACATTCTGATGGAAAGGGCATTACGACTTGCTGCCGACGATGCGAACACGCCGAGACTATTAGAGAAGCTAGACAGACTGCTAGTGATCGGAGGCATGTGGAGTTATCCCGACCCTGGACGCCTCATTGCGGATGCTGTAGGTTCACCAAACGCTAAAACCTTCCTTACAGCAATGGGCGGAAATATGCCTCAAGCGACAGTAAGCGAATGCTGTGAGCGAATCGCAGCAGGCGATATGGAAATCGCAGCGGTCGTAGGCGGGGAAGCAGTCTACAGCAAAAATAAGCTAAGAAAATTAGGTAAAGACCTCATGAAGTCAGGGGCTGACCTTGAGAAGGCAGAGAGGTTCGGAGAGAACGTCTCAATGTCCTCTCAGCATGAACGTGATAATGGGTTCATGATGCCTACTCAGATTTATCCGCTATTTGAGTCTGCAATACGCGCACACCGAAATGAGAGTCACTACGATCATCGCAAGCGAATCTCCGCTTTATGGGAAGGTTATAATCAAGTAGCAGCTGCCAACGAATATGCATGGGTTCAAACACCAATGACTGCTCAGGAAATCATGGAACCCACTCCAGAGAACCGGATGGTAGGTTATCCATATACAAAGGCAATGAATGCAAATTCCTTTGTTGATTTCGGCGGTGCACTAATCATATGTTCAGCTGGGGCAGCTCAATCTCTTGGGATACCTTCTGACAAATGGGTCTTTCCACATGCTGCAACAGATGGACACGCTACATATTTATTTTCGGAGCGCGATAATTTCCATGAATCTCCAGCCATACGAATTACGTCAAAGGCTTGTTTAGAACTAGCAGACATCACTATTGACGATGTAGGACCAATGGACCTCTATTCATGCTTTCCTTCTGTAGTGCAAATCACCATGAGCGAGTTAGGGATACAGCCGGATCGAACCACAACGACTACCGGCGGATTATCTTTCTTTGGTGGGCCAATGAACAGCTACGTTATCCACGCAATTGCCAGCACAGTAGATGCAGTTCGGGCTTCAGGGGAATATGGGTTTATTCATGCGAATGGTGGGTACGCAACGAAACATGCATGCGCTGTATACAGTAACCAGCCACCAAAAGGTGATTTCCAAAGACGAAATGTCCAAGAAGAGATCAATGCCCACCCTAAACGCGAAGTTGCTATTGACCCAATAGGTAAATCAATCATTGAATCTTATACAGTTCTACATGATCGTGAAGGAGCGAACAAAGCGCTTGTAACTTCATTGATGGATGATGGGAAGCGAGCTCTTTCGTCAACATCAGATGTAGAAATTATGGAGTCAATGATGAGTGAAGAATATATTGGGAAAACACTTGAATTTACTGGTAGCGGTACCTTTGAAATCGCCTAAGGGAATTTCACCAGCCTTTCGTTTCTTTAAGTCGATATTCTGGTCGTTTTATTGATCAGTGGCTAGGATCCCCATATGAATATCAAAGAGGTTATTAAGGCGTCGAAGGACCTTGGAGAATGGGCACACATCGCAACGGTCAGCGGATCTGGAACACCCTATGTCACTCCAGTTCATCCCTGTTGGGAGGGGGAGACTCTATGGATAATGGTTGGAGTCAATTCTGTAAAATCTAAGAATATTGCTGATTCACCATCCGTATCGCTCCATTGGCAAGTTAGCGAGGAAACAAGTTTTGATAGTTTAATTCTTTGGGGTCAGGCAAAGTTGTTCACAGATATTGAAACAAAGACAAGGTTATGGAGCGGTGTGTTCGACTATGACCTTGACGTGTTCGCTCCAAATGGTCCTGAAAATTCTCCAGAGACAGGTTTTATTTGTGTCAAGCCTACTAAAGCGGTCCTGCTAAAAGAAATGGGTATCGGTGCACGGCTGGTTTGGAGATCTCGATAAGGGATTAGAGCGGTAAGTGTAAAACACAGCTTAAGAAAACCTGCCTCATTTAGCGTTGTTCAGAATGGCGCTATTGCGAGTTCAGTTGATCGCGTAAGCCCTTATCAGGACAAAGTTAATACTGGGCTTAGCTCTTCAAGAAATCTATTGCGCAGATTGAGCTTTATTTGCTTAAAATCGTTACGCCACTTATTCCTGGCGCACCGTAAACATGTGTGTATGCCACTTTGGGGTCGTTGGGTACTTGTCGTTTTCCAGCGCTTCCTCGGAGTTGAAGTACGTTTTCATATACTTGTCTGAGTCCAGATGCCCCGACAGGTTCACCATTCGCTAGACACCCTCCATCAGTGTTGACGGGGAAACGTCCACCTATTTCGGTCTCTCCTTGTTGTATGATTCGTTCCTGCTCGCCGTGTTCACAGAATCCATTTTCAGCCATGTGCATAATTTCTGCTCCAGCTTCTGTGTCCTGAAGCTGCGCTAGATCTATGTCATCTGGCCCTATGCCAGCCATCTCAAAGGCAGCCTTCGATGTGTCAACTGTTGGACCATCGCCATCTTCAAGTGCTAGCCAAGGGGCCATCACTTCAAAGGAACCCCAGCGTCTACTTCTGACGACTGCTGCATTTAGGTATACGGGAGTATCAGTGTATTTATGTGCCTGGTCAGCTCTTGCCAGTAGGAGGGCAACTCCGCCTTCAGCTGGTGAACAGAACATGAATTTTGTTAAAGGATAACTTAACATGTCCGATTCAAGTATTTGTTCCTCACTTATTGGCTGACGACGCCACGCATTTGGGTTATGTTCAGCATTTCTGAACGCTTTCGCAGAAACCTTAGCGAGGGTGTTATGGCTAATGTCATGGTTTTGCATATATCGATTGATTTTCATACCAAAGAATTGGGTAGTTAAAGCAAGTCCTTGTTTGCCATACCAATCTCCTAATCCAGATGATCTGGTGTTTACCCTGAAGGCACCTCGTTCATGCTTGTCGTAGCCGACTGCAAGGCCTAGCTCAAAAGCTCCTGACGCAATTGTGTTGTATGCGGAGAATAGTGCTGACCCTCCAGTTGCACAACCATTAGCGACGTTGATGAACTGTAAGCCTGTTAGCCCTAGCTTAGACACCATAGTGTCAGCAGCCCCTGCGGCCTGGCTTCCACCGAAGGCAAATTGAACATCTGACCATTCAACCCCAGCGTCCTTTAGAGCTTGACGAACAGCATAGACGCCTTGCTCTTGCCCGGTTCGTTCAGGAGTTCGACCAAATGGGTGGATTCCTATTCCAACAATAGCTACTTCGGGTTTACTCATGATTAGATTTCCTTTCTTATCGTTCCACAGGTGCGAACGCAAATGTTATTACTTCGTTGCCGTCATCATCCGTATAAGCCGGAATGAATTTTAATTCCATTTCCATTCCGATCTTTAGAAGGTCTTTGTCGGCAGTTGTTAATCTGGTTTCAACTTTGACTTCGTCATGTATTTCTACATACCCAACACCAAAAGGCTCAAAATTTTCAACATCTCCGGCATATGGTGGGGATTTAGGTGGGTAGCCTTGGATAGTCCACGTCCATAATTTCCCTCGAGTCCCTAACTCTTTGGGCTTGGTGTCATCTGAAGCGCATCTAGGGCAACCTGATTGCATGGGGAATATGATCGCACCGCAGTCTTGACATTGAGAACCGAGAAGCCTGGGGTCGTCAGAAGGCCAAGTAAATAAACCCTCTTCGATTGCTACCTGTTCAGCCATGAGTCTCCTTATAATTTCAAACCTCTAATATTATGCCCGATGAACACTGATTTGTCGTCTCCAGCCTCAGATAGGGTTAGTTATTGAGAACGAAGGCCTGCCTGCTTAAGGCCATCTTTCATTTTCTTTCTTGTTTCACGGTCACGCCTGCTCATTCGCTCCAGCACGACTTCATGGATTTCTCCGCTGAAGGGATATCCGTGAGGGTAAGGTCCAACAGGCGCACCAGTATCGATCCCCACGTCAAATGTTTCTCCGCTCATCGAGAATATTATGGGAACAGTTCTCTCAATGCGATCAGAATTTACTGATTCTCCATCAACGTAAAGAGTTGCTAGGCCCCCAGATCCAAACCCACCGTCATGCTGGTAGTCAATTGTTATCTCATGGTCTCCGTCAACCAAAGGGTCCTCGGCACGTATCGTAGTCAGATATTGCCCAAAGCAGTTGTAGTGATAAGTCGGTTTACCGTGATTATCAAGATAAAGGCTCCACCCAGACATATTTCCACCTTGGCAAGCAATCACACCCTGTGCGCCTCCAGAAGGAATCGTGACTTTTGAAGAGATCCTGTGCGATGCATTTTTTAGGTTAATGACAGCACTTTCTGGGATTCTTACGTGAGCTGTCGTATACGACATTCTTTTCCTCTTTCCAAGAGCTGAAGGGACTCGAAAATTTCCCGAAATTCTCAAGCTTGTGTCACGGAGTGGGAAGACGTTGTTTTTCTCCGCTTCCGAGTCAAATAGATTTTGTAATTCGGCAAGTTTTTCAGGGTAAGTATCACTTAAATCCTCACTCTGCGAAAAGTCCTTATCAATGTTGTAGAGTTCCCACTTCTCTTGATCTCCGCCAAACTCGTAGCCCTTAAGCCTGATCCATGGCACTCTTCCGTGAAAACAAGATGCGATCCAGCCTTCGTGAAAGATAGCTCTGTTCCCAAAGATTTCAAAATATTGAGTCTTACGAGTACTCAAAGCATCAGCATCATTAAAGGAGTATTCCATTGAGACTCCGTCAACAGGCATTTGTTCTATCCCATTGACTGTTTCGGGCCACTTTAGGCCCGCTGCAGCGAGAATTGTCGGTGCAATATCAATAACGTGATGAAACTGGTTCCTCAATGAATTAACTTTGGTTATTCTGTCAGGCCATTTCATAACCATTGCATTACGGGTTCCTCCAAAATGC
>CAJWRY010000039.1 GCA_913046155.1 uncultured Candidatus Nemicrothrix sp.
TCCACATTTCTTCCGGAGGTTGAGTCCACGGGTCCTCTAGTGGGCCGCCTTCATAGGATATGTGTAGGAGGTTTGCGTCCATTGAGAAAGGTGATTCTTTCCCTCTCTTCATTTCAACCGGTATTCCGTGCTCTTTTGCATACTTCATTAAGGATTCACGAGACCCAAGGGACCATTCCCGCCATGGAGCGATGACATGGATATTAGGGTTGAGGGCATAGGCGCCTAGTTCAAAACGTACTTGGTCATTGCCCTTGCCAGTTGCGCCATGACTAATGGCATCAGCTTTGGTTTCTTGAGCTATTTCAACAAGTCTCTTCGCTATCAGGGGTCGAGCGATGGAAGTCCCGAGAAGATACTCCCCTTCATAAATTGCATTCGCTCTGAACATTGGGAATACAAAATCCGACACAAATTCCTCTTGTAGGTCTTCAACAAATATGGCATTGTCCGGAATCCCCATTGCAAGTGCCTTGGCACGAGCTGGCTCAACTTCTTCACCTTGCCCAATATCAGCTGTGAAGGTAACTACCTCACAGTTATAGGTTTCTTGTAACCATCTGAGGATAATTGATGTGTCTAATCCGCCTGAATAAGCCAGAACTACTTTTGTGATATTCATGATTTTCCTTTATTGCTCTAATCCCGATAGTTCTCTTAGGGATTCAGATAAGTCTTTTCCTGACCATGTATGGCTAGCCACCACCATGACAGTATCATCACCAGCGACTGTTCCGAGGACAGACTCCAATCCTGCTCTGTCCAACGCAGAAGCTACTACATGAGCTGAACCAGGAGGTGTCCTCATCATTACTATGTTCCCTGAGACTCCTATTTCAACGACCCATTCGCCCAAGACCCGTTTCAGATGGTTCTCATGGACGTGCCTCTCACTAGGTAGCTCAGGAATTGCGTAGACCATTGCACCGCCACTGACCCTCACCATGACTGACCCTAAGTCATCTAAGTCCCTTGATACTGTCGCTTGCGTGGCGTTTATTCCTTGATCATTTAGGAGAGAAATTAGTTGCTCCTGCGAACTCACAAAGTTTTCAGCGAGTAACTGCGTTATTAAGTGCTGGCGTTGTTTTTTCATATTAAACCTCTTCGTTACTAAGAAGGAAAGCTATAGCACCCCTAGCGGAATGCATTCTGTTCTCAGCTTGCTTCCATATCCTGCTGTACGAACTGTCAAGAACCTCTTGTGTGACTTCTTCATTTGGGTGGGCGGGTAAACAATGCAAAAAAATAGATTCAGGGTCAGCTAATGAAAGCATTTCCATTGTTACCGTAAATCCGTTGAAGTCCCTGAGTCGAGTTGCGCTTTCCGCTTCTTGCCCCATTGATGTCCATACATCTGTGTAGATTACGTTCGCACCCTCTACAGCAGTTTCAGGTTCACCCGTTTGTAAAATTTGACCGCCAACGGATTGAATTCTCTTAAGGCTGACCTCAGAGAATTCGTAACCTTTCGGCGATGCTACTCTGAATTCTACCCCTGCCATGAGGGATCCTATAGCTAGCGATTGGGCTACATTATTTGAGTCACCGATATAAGCGATTTTGAGTCCCTTTAGTTGTCCAAATTCTTGCTTGATTGTCAGTAAATCAGCTAACGCCTGAAGCGGGTGAGACTCATCAGAAAGCATATTGATTACTGGCACTGAAGAATACGCTGAAAGCTCAGAGACTGTTTCGTGCTCAAATACTCTTGCGCCTATCAGTGCGTGGTAGCAGGAAAGTGTTTTTGCGACGTCTCCGGTGCTCTCCCTTTTCCCAATTCCTACTTCATCAGGACGTATTGTCACTGGGTGTCCACCAAGTTGCACGATAGCCATTTCCATCGAATTGCGTGTGCGATTCGAAGGCTTCTCAAAAAGCAAAGCCGCGCCTTTACCTAAAAGTAATTCTTCAGATCTTTGAGTTGAAAGAGAGAGAACCTTATCTAACTCTGTTGAATTAAGGTCATCAATTTCAAGAAGATGCCTGGGCATTGAGTATTCCTTTCAATATTTGCATTCCCTTTTGTATCTGGTCAGGAGACGTTGTGAGCGGTGGTGTTAATCGTAAAGCCGTTGGCGTAATAGGATTAACTAGCAAACCCTTTATGGATGCTTCTGCAGCTACTTCTTTGCTGATAGCTTGATGCAGCTCAATTGCAAGCATCGCTCCGTTGCCACGGATTGAAATTACCTGAGGCACTTCTGACATGCTTGTACGGATCTGTTCTTCAATTAACTGAGCCTTCAAGTTGTAGTTGTCTCTCTTCATGATTTCAAGAACTTTTCGCGCCACAGCCGTTCCTAAAGGATTACCTCCGTACGTGCTTCCATGGTCTCCTGCTTCAAATGAGGCTGCTAATTCTCTCTTCACCCACACAGCTCCGATTGGAAAGCCGTTTCCTAGCGCTTTCGCCATGCAGACAACATCTGGATTCAAGCCATAGTGCTGAAATGAAAACCATTCCCCTGTTCTGCATAAACCGCTCTGGACCTCATCAACCATAAACAATAAGCCATGTTCTCTTGTTAGTGATTCTGCTTTCGATAGGTAATCAGAAGTATGTGGCCAGACTCCCCCTTCGCCTAAGATAGGTTCTAAGTGAACTGCTGCAGTTGTTTCGTCAACGGCACCATTGAGAGCTTCAATATCTCCTCTCGCTATGTGAGTAAAGCCTTGTGGCATGGGTGCAAATGGTTCATGTTTGTGAGGCTGACCGCAAGCTGCGAGAGCTGCGAGAGTCCTTCCGTGAAAGGAATCAGTTGCAGTTAAAACTGTATATCTGCCCTTTGAAGTTGCTTTTCGGGCAATCTTAAAGGCAAGTTCATTAGCTTCCGCTCCTGAATTACAAAAGAAAACTTGCCCTGTCGGATTATACGGACTGTAACTTGGCTCATTGATATGCCCTGTCACAGCTTTGTCAATCTCGATGGCAACATGATGGGCATGTTCAGTTGCCCAGTAGTTAGAAACCTGCGTTAACTTTCCCGCTTGCTCCCCTATTACCTCTGCAATTTCGGGGTTGGCATGACCTAATGATTGGACTGCTAATCCTCCCACAAAGTCTAAGTAACGTTTACCCTCGCTGTCCCAGAGTTCAGTTCCCTCTCCTCGTATGAACATGATGCTAGGGGCAGCGTAGGTTGGCATGATAGGGCAATTTTGTAACTCCCCCTCCACTCCCATATTTTCAGCATGTGATGACATCTAGCTCTCCTCAACAATCATTGTCCCGATTCCCTCATCAGTGAATAGTTCAAGAAGAACAACATGAGGGATCCTGCCATCAATAAGGTGTGCGCTCCCTACTCCTTGTTTCAGAGCATCAATGCAGGAGTTAACTTTAGGTATCATTCCGTCAGATACGCCCTTTGAAGCAATCATTCCTTCGACCTCTGATGTTGTGACACTGGAAATTAAAGTACTGACATCGTTTTTATCAGAAAGAAGTCCTGGAACGTCTGAGAGGTATATGACTTTTTGGACTTTCATTGCGCCGGCTAGAGCACCTGCAGCTGTATCTGCGTTTATGTTATAACTTTGGCCTTTGTCGTCGATTCCAAGTGTTGATATGACTGGAATTTTGCCATCTTTAATGGCCACATTCAGTACATGAGGGGCGATGTTAGTTATTTTTCCCACGAAACCTAATTCTTTATTTATAGACGTTGCCGTGATCAAAGACTCGGTTTCGCCACTTAAACTAACCGCTGAACCGCCGAGTGACATTATCGCGTCAGCTATTCTTCTTCCAACTTGGTCTTTAAGAACTTTGCTGACGATTTTCAGGGTTTCCTGGTCTGTCACGCGTAGCCCGTCAATGAAACTAGTTTCTTTGCCAGCAAGTCCTAATTCATGCCCTATTTGAGGACCGCCACCATGTACGATGATTGGCTTTATTCCGACTGAATGCAGTAGCACAACGTCTTCGGCCAAGCGATCAAATAACCTCTGATCCACAAGGGTGCTTCCACCTATTTTTATAAGTACGACTTTGTCAGAGAAGCGCTGTATATACGGCAAGGCCTCGATGAGGACTTGTGCACGGTCAGTGGGGAGATAATTTTTGATACCTACTTCGTTCATGGCGTTCCTACGATCTGTACCCTGCGTTAATTTCGATATACCGCTCTGTTAGGTCACATGTCCACACCGTTGCCTGACAGCTCCCCAACCCGATATCAGCACGGATTTTTACGTTATCTTTTTGCAGATGCTGTGTAGCTTTCTTTTCGCTGTAAGAGGGGTTTTGTTGACCATTCTCAGCTACTAGCTCATCACCAATCCAAATACGAAGAAGGTCCCTATCTGCCTTTTCTCCTGATTTACCAACTGCCATGATAATGCGTCCCCAGTTGGCGTCTTCAGCTGCTATCGCTGTCTTTACCAGCGGTGAATTCGCGATACTCATTGCAATATTTTTTGCAGCGTGAGTAGTTTCAGCCCCGGTGACCTCTATCTCAACGAACTTTGTTGCTCCTTCGCCATCTTTGACAATTTGGTGTGCTAGATCTTTGAATACAAGTTGAAGAGCTGCTGCGAATGCTTCGGAGTTTTTGTCCCAAGCGTATTGTGATTTACCGGTCGCAAAAACCAAAACAGAGTCACTGGTTGATGTGTCTGAATCAACTGTTATGCAGTTGAAGCTGCTACTTGCGGTCTCCTCAACTACTTTCTGCAAGTCATCGTGGCTAATCTTCATATCAGTAAAAATGAAGGCAAGCATAGTTGCCATATCAGGTGCGATCATTCCGCTTCCTTTAGCTATCCCCACCACAACTGCATCTGTTCCGTTGATTTTGGCTGATGATCCTTTAGGGAAGGTATCGGTTGTAGTTATTGCTTCGGCAGCTTCCTTCCACAATGCTGTTCCAGATGCTTCAAGACTTTCTATCAAATGATCAAAATGTCTCGTAAGTTCAATGGGTTCAAAAGCTTCTCCTATTACTCCTGTAGACGCAAGATATATGTGGCCTTTGGGGATCGAGAGGCTCTCGGAAAGTACTGCTGCTGACTTTTCAACTATTTGCTCGCCTTTAGCCCCCGTAAATGCGTTTGCGTTACCAGCGTTACAAATCAGTGCCCTTCCGTAGCCGAGCTGGAGATTTTCTTTGCACCAGTCGACGGGCGCCGACGCGCAAAGTGATCTTGTAAAAACTCCTGCTACGCGTGTTTCGTCTTCCATAGTGATCAGACATAAGTCGTCTCTGTTTTCATATCGCATACCGCTATGTGCTGTTGAAATGCTGATGCCTGGAACATTGGGCATATCGGGAAATTCTTCAGGTGCAAGGGGTGAGATGGTCATGGTTCTATGGGTAAAGGCCGACTACTGGGAGTCCCAGGGTTTCTTCAATTCCCATCGCTATATTCGCATTTTGGATAGCCATTCCTGAGGCTCCCTTTACGAGGTTGTCCAAAGTAACGATAGAGATCAATGTTTGTGTTCTTTCATCAACTCGAGCTGTGATGTGCACAGCGTTAGACCCGAGTGTTGCTTTTGTTGAGGGGGGACTTTCTGATACATAAATGAATGGTTCATGCCCGTAAGTTTCATGTAAGACTTCTAATGCTTTTTGAGTTGTTAGGGGATCTGAAACCTTTCCATATGATGTAGCAATAATCCCCCTATTCATTGGCGCAAGGTGAGGTGTAAAAAGCACCTTCGTTTGTCTGGCACTGAAGTCAGACAATGCTTGCTCGATTTCTGGTGTATGCCTATGAGTTAGCAACCCGTAGGGTGTTACATTCTCATCAACTGCACAGAAAGTGGTGGTATCTTTTGGTGGTTTGCCGGCGCCACTTACTCCTGTAATGAGATTAATGACAATTGACGTGGCCTCAATGATCCCTTCTTTCAAAAAGGGCGCTAGAGAGAGAATTGAGGCAGCTGCGTTGCACCCTGTGGCCGCGATGAGCTTTCCTCCTATGATCTCGTCTCGGAATAGCTCCGGTAAGCCATATATAGAGTTGGCTAGGTATTCAGGGCAGGCATGTTCCATTGAATACCAGTCGATATAAGCTTGGGGGTCCTTTAAGCGAAAATCAGAACCAAGGTCAATTACGTGCCCTACGTTATTAAGGATTTGGGGGACGACGGTTTGACTTACCCCATGTGGTAAAGCGCAGAAGACAGCATCAAGTCCGTCCACAATCTCAGGTTTCATAGATTGGTAAGTAAGGTTTGGGTACGCCATAGCAAGGCTAGGGTAAATTTCGTGAACCATGCGGCCGGCCATGCTATCTCCGGTAACTACCTTGACCTGATATTCGGGGTGAGTCGTGAGGAGTCGCAGCAATTCTGCACCTGTGTACCCAGACCCACCTACTATCCCTACTTGTTTCATGAGAACATACTATACGAATTTATGCATATTTATGCATATTTATGCATATTTATTCACGAAGCTTTGCGTCGGTTTTCTTTTCGACTTCGCTAATACAGGCTGCGCGTAACTTGCTGACCTCATTATCAGTCAGCGTTCCTTCGCTTGATTGGAAACGCAGACTATAAGCGAGGCTTCGGACCCCCTCAGTCACGCCACCTGCCTTGTAGGAGTCAAACAATTCAATATCTTGTAGATATGGTCCGCCGGCCTTCCTTATACAGCCTTCAATAGACGCAGATGACGTATCGGCCGGAACCGCAAATGCTAAATCAATATCACTTGAGGGGTACTTTGAGACGCTTTTATATTTTTTCTTTCCAAATGAACCCGAGAGAATTGACCCAAGATCCAACTCAAGCCACGCAACTGAATCATCGATTCCGTAATTCTTGAGCACTCGAGGGTCCACTTCTCCCACTACTCCCCTGTTTTTTCCAGCAACAGAAACCTGAGCCGAGCGAGCAGGATGCAATCCACCTATTTCTTGCTGATTTAACTGCATGTTAGGAAAGGCCATCGTTGAACTTATTAAGTCCAGAATCGCAACAATTTCTGTTGCATCACCTCCAGTGATAGAAATGGAAAGATATTCTCTCTCGTCAGGCAGCAGCTGGTCGCCTTCACTTGGAAGGTATACATGTCCGATTTCAAAAAATTTAAGTTTCTTTATTCTATGCGATTGGTTGTATGAAATTATTTTTAGTTGACCGGGCATAAGAGAAGTCCTCAGGAGCGATTCCTCTTGAACAAGCGGGTTTGAAATTGAGATTGCATTGCTTGAGAGTCCTGCGTTTTGTAGATCTCCGGGAGCAAGGAACGGCATCGGCATCGTTTCATCGCAACCTGCTCCGATGAGTATTTCTCTTATTGTTCTTCTTCCTTTTTGGAAACGACTCAGCTGTCCTGTGAATGGACCTCGCGGAATAGTTGTCTCTATCCTTTCATATCCGAAAGTTCGAGCTATCTCTTCAGCCAAATCTGTCTCGGTTTGCGTGTCCCATCTCCATGAGGGCACGATCACTTGGAAATCGTTTTGGGAAGGACTTCCATCCCCTCCTTCGGGAATTACTTCCTGGCATTCAAAGCCAATAGATTGAAGCAAATCCATCATTTCCTCGCTAGCAAGCGACGTGCCGAGGAGCCCATTTACTCTTTCCTTAGAAACACGGACAGGACTTGTATCGGGGAGATTACCGTCCACTTGCATAAGTTCTGATATCTCCGGTTCACATGTCTCACTGAGGAGTTGAACCACTCTATTGAGTGATCTCCTCATATTGATTCCGTAGTCAGCTCCACGACGAAAGCGCATTGAGGCTTCACTCATAAGATTCAAGTTCTTTACGCTTCTAGAAATTGATGGAGGGTCCCACCAAGCTACTTCAATAATTATCTCCGTTGTTGACTCGGAAATCTCGCTAGAGGCTCCACCCATAATTCCAGCTATCCCGATAGGAGTATCATCGCCATCAACGATAACTCCATCAATTTCACACAGGTTGCGCTCTACATCATCAAGTGTCAATATGCTTTCGCCAGCTTTTGCTCGACGAGTTCCTAGACGACTCCCTTTTATTTCATCAAGATCATATGTGTGGTTTGGCTGGCCCAATTCAAGCATCACATAGTTAGAGATATCAACAACATTATTTATCGGCCTCATCCCGAGATGAATGAGCCTATTCTGGAGCCATTGAGGTGAGGGACCAACAGTTATTCCCTTGACAATACAAGCTAAGAACCTGCCACATAAGGTTGGGTCTTCTATATCTATTTGGATGCCAGCCTCAACTGTTGCTTGCGGTTTTTCGTAGCGGTCCATAGGGAAATTAAAGGGAAGTCCCAAAGATGCAGCCAAATCTCTTGCAACACCTGAAACACTCATCGCATCAGGACGGTTGGCATTAACCTCAAGATCCCAAAGAACGTCAGATTCTAGACCTAAGGTATCCGATACTGAACCTCCGATATCCCATTCGCGCTCAGGATCATTTTCCGACAGAATCATGATTCCGTCGCTGTCATCACCCAAACCGATCTCACTTGCCGAGCAACACATACCGTTGGATACCTCTCCACGCAATTTCCGCTGAGCTATCTCCATCCCATCAGGCAGAATACTTCCCACAGTTGCTACCGGAATAATGTCGCCGACTTGCATGTTGAAGGCCCCGCAGCAAATTTGAGTAGCTTCTCCGTTACCTAGATCTACATCTACGAGTTGGATACGCTCAGCATTTGGGTGGGGACGTAAATCCAGAACTTTTCCAACAACAACTCCCGATAGTTCGTTTCCCACAACCTCCATGGATTCAACTGCCAACCCCAAAGCACTTAATCTCTTTCCTATTTCTTCAGGGTCATGATCTAAATCGGGAATGAATTCCTTTAGCCAAGACAATAAAACTTTCATTTCTCTCCTAGAACTGTCTCAGGAATCGCGCGTCATTCACAACGAGTTCCCTAATATCATCAAGTTGGTATCTCATTGAGACGAGGCGATCTATACCAAACCCGAAAGCAAAGCCTTGCCAGACCTCTGGGTCTATATTGCAATTTCGTAAAACATTAGGATGAACCATCCCGCATCCGCCAAGCTCCAACCATGAGCCATCAGATCTAGATATATCAAATTCTGCAGATGGCTCGGTAAAGGGGAAGTAACTTGGGCGCAGGCGCGATTTGACTTCTTCTCCAAAAAAAGCATGAACAAATGAATCAATTGTTCCTGCTAGGTCACCCATTGTTATTCCCTTATCAATTACGAGACCCTCAATTTGATTGAATGCTGGAAGATGTGTCGCATCAGCGCTATCCGTTCGGAACGTTCTTCCAGGAGCGACGATGTATATCGGAGGTTCCTGACTCTCCATTGTTCTTATTTGCACCGGAGATGTATGTGAACGCAGCATGACCTCTTCGGGCTCACCAAGGTCAACGAATATAGTGTCAAAATTGCCACGTGCAGGATGCCAATCAGGGATATTCAACGCCTCAAAGTTATACCATGCTGTCTCCACTTCAGGTCCTTCCGCTACTGAGTACCCCATTCCAATGAAGACATCCTCAAGCTCGTCGCGTGCTTGCGTTATTAGATGAAGATGACCACGATCAATTGGTCGAAGTCTTTCAGTAAGGTCCATCCTCTCTTTATTAAATTTGCTGATCCATTCAGATTCTTGAAGTGCTGACTTTCGACCTGAAATTAGTTGTTCAATTTGACCTTTAATTTCGTTTATTTCCTTGCCGACATTTGCTCTGTCCTCAGCGGGTAAAGTTCCTAATGCTTTTTTAGCTTCAACGAGTTTTGATTTCTTCCCTAAGAATTGTGTTTGAACCTGTGTAAGGTCTTCTAGTGTTGATGCAGCATTGGAAGCCTCTTCTGCTTCATTTGATAAATTCTCTAAGTCAAACATCTAATTATCCCTCAATATCTATTCTCGCAGGTGTTGAAGGTCCGGTTGTGGGATTTTCCGAAATAGTTTCCGCCATTCTCAATCACTCCCAAGTTGGTGGCGTTGCCTCCGCGCTTCAAAGAGAACAACGGAAGCAGCATTGGAGACATTTAGGGATTCCACTCCTAAGCCCATTTCAATCCGCACTGTTTGGTTCACCTGGGCAAGAGTCTCATCATCCAGCCCCGAACTTTCATTTCCAAGCAAGACAACAAAAGGTGTTGAAAAGTCAAAATCCAAGTATGACATCTCCCCATTTGGTGAAAGCCCTACGCTAGTGATTGATTTATCCTTAAATGCCTTTAGACAATCAGAGGGTCGCATTGAGCACACAATAGGAATTCTAAATATTGCTCCAGCTGATGCCCTGACCGTCTTAGGGTTGTATAAATCTACGCTACTTTTTGTGAAAATTATCCCATCCGCTGAAGCAGCAGCTGCAGTTCTTATTAATGATCCTGCGTTTCCGGGTTCCCTGATCTCCTTTCCGCATATGAGAAAGGATGGGCGTTCCTTCATTAATTCTTCAAGCGGCACATCAATTGTGGGAAACGTAGAAATAACTGGCTGAGGAGTGACTGTGGTTGCCACGGAGGCAATAATGCTTTCTTCTATATGCCAAACAGTTACTTCAGTACCCTCTAGTAGAGAATCTATCTCCTTAGAGATGGGGTGGTTATTGGCGACGAAAACATCTAAAGGCCAATTTCCGGTGAGTACGCATTCCTTTAAAACTTCTATACCTTCAGCAGCGAACTTTTGACATTCCAATCTAAATTTTGCATCACGCAATAGTTTGCGCAACTCTCGGACTCTTGGATTGTTCTTAGATATCCCTGCCATGGGCTAGCTAAGGTACTTAGCTTGCCTCATTAGGCGTAGCTTTGCTGGCTATATCCACTAGAGCGTTGAACGCTTCGGGATCATTTACAGCAAGGTCGGCAAGGTTTTTCCTATCAACTTCGATACCAGAAATTTTAAGACCATTAATAAATCGACTGTAAGTTGTTCCATTTTCGCGACATGCGGCATTAATTCTCTGAATCCAAAGTTTTCGGAATTCTCCTTTTCGTGCTCTTCGGTCGCGAAATGCGTAGTTCCCACTGTGCATAACTTGCTCATTGGCTGCCCGAAAGGACCTACTCTTATTTCCGTAATACCCTTTAGCCCTATTTAGGACCTGCCGACGTCGTTTTTTGCTGTGTACGGAGGTTTTTGTTCTTGCCATTTTTTCTCCTTAGTAGTTTCTTAAATTTCGTTAGATGCCTAGATTCTTTCGGACTGTCTTGACATCAGCAGAGCTTACTTCTGCTGGCCTTCGCGATTGCCGTTTGCGTTTCGGAGACTTTGCTTCTGCTAAATGGTTGCGGTGTTTCCTTGCGCGCTTCAGCTTTCCATTTGAGGTTTTCTTAAACCGTTTTGCTGAACTTTTATGTGTTTTCATTTTCGGCATATATGCTCCTTGGGGTTTTAGTTACACAGATTCGCTATCTTGCTCAGACTCTTTTGCCTTTCGAATGTTTTCGATTGCTTTCTTATCAGGGCTTAGGATCATTGTCATATTTCGGCCATCCAGCTGCGGATACGCTTCTTGAATTGCTATGTCTTCCATTCTTTCGGAGACCTCATCTAGTATTTTTCTGCCTAACTCAGGATGTTGCACTTCTCGCCCTCGAAACATGATCGTCAACTTCACTTTGTGACCTTCTTCCAAGAATTTCCTGACTTTATTAGTCTTTGTATCAAAGTCACCTTTTGCAATCTTCGGACGATATTTAAGTTCTTTGACTACGATGTTGGTGCTTTTTTTCCTTGAGTCTTTCGCTCGTTGAGCGGCTTCATACTTGTATTTTCCGTAGTCCATGATTCTGCAGACCGGTGGGTTTGCATTTTCAGCGACTT
>CAJWRY010000040.1 GCA_913046155.1 uncultured Candidatus Nemicrothrix sp.
TTATCATTGAAGGTGGAGGACATGATTGGTTCAACTTCACCATTGATGGAATGTCCTTAGATGCTTTCACGTGGGAATTTTTCGCTAATGCACATAGATAAGAGCACCAGCACCACTCTTGCTTTTAGAGAATGGTAGGGTTTACTCTTCTTTGCAATACGGTGAGTTACTTGCGGGTGACTGTGACCGGAAGTTTGGAATATCCATGTACGAAACTTGAGAAGACACGTTCTGGTTCATCCTGTATTTCAATGCGTTTGAAGCGTTGGAGGATTTCTTCCCATAAGACCCTGAGTTGCAACTCCGCTACTCTGCTGCCCATGCAGAAGTGAATTCCATAACCAAATGAAAGCTGCCTGTCAGCATTGTGTCGCTCAATGTCGAGTACGTGAGCGTTTTCAAATACGTCTTCATCTTGATTAGCGGATAAGTACCACATGAGGATTTGGTCATGTTTTTTGATTTGTTTTCCACCAAGTTCAGTATCGTGATTGGCGGTTCGGCGCATATATGAAAGAGGTGTCTGCCAGCGAATGACTTCTGGTACAAAGTTAGAAATGAGGTCTGGATTAGCGAGAAGTTTATCAAATTGATCAGGGAACTTATTTAAACCGTAAACGCTTCCGGTCATGGTGTTTCTAGTCGTATCATTACCTCCGACGATAAGAAGCAGAAGGTTTCCAAGTTGTTCAACCATGGGGATGTCTTTGGTTGCTTCCCCGTTTGCGAGCATTGATACTAAATCAAAGCCAGGGTTTTCGCGACGTAGTTTGAAGAGACCATCAAAATAATCAACGCATTCTAATAATTCATCAATTTTTTGTTGTTGTGTTTCAACAACGCCACCTGGTCCTGGAATAGCGAATACGATGTCTGACCAGCGCGTTAGTTTCCGGCGGTCTTCCATTGGAAAGTCAAAGAGTGTTGCCAGCATGAGGGTCGTTAGTTCTATCGATACCGTGTCAACCCAGTCAAATGATTCTCCTTCAGGGAGTGAGTCAAGCAGTTCTGCTGTTCGTTCTCGAATCATGGGCTCAATGTTTCGAAGATTACTGGGTGCAGAAACGCTTCGAACCGTTTTCCGCTGCGCTGTGTGTTCTGGTGGGTCCATCGCTATGAAGGTTTGGATCCCAACCTGACCTTCGCTCTCCTCGGCCGTTGCGATTTCTTTGATTCCAAGAGTGATGCCCTTTGCGGATGAATAGGTTTCCCAGTCCCCGTCAACTGCTCTGACGTCTTCGTATTTTGTGACTGACCAAAATCGCCCTGCCGTTTCGAGTTCATTCAAATGAACCGGATCCTCGGCCCGTAAACGTGCGAAATGGTCTTGCCAGCGATCTTCAAGAAAGAGGTACGGATTATGTGGATTAATTTGATCAATGGTGAGCTCATTCGCAGATGGAACATCAGCGCCTATTTCGGCCATTTCCATTTCAGGTGTTCGTATATTTGCATCAAAGAACACACGATCGTCTGCTCTTGTTTCAGCTGTATCAGTCATTTGTATTCCTCCGAACTATCTTTACTTTACATGTGAGCTGGCTCTTTGGACAAAATAGGGGGAAGATGATTGTGTATGAGACCCATTCCTAAGAATCCAACTGTTGCAATTCTTGGAGGTGCTGGAGAAATGGGTCGAACAGCTGTTTCAATTATTTCCCAATTTGAACAGATTGGTGAATTGATAGTTGCTGACGCTAATGAGGAAGAGGCTAAAGCCGTCGTATCAAAGAATTTGAAGAGCTCTAAAACCCGAATGAGAGCACAATTTGTTGATGTTACAGATAGCCAAGAACTTCATTCTTTTCTTTCTGGTGTCACAATTGTTCTTAATGCTGTTGGACCGTTCTACAAGTTCGGTGTTGACGTATTGACAGCATCTATTACGAGTGGATGTCATTACATCGACATCTGTGATGATTGGGAGCCAACAATTGAGATGATGGATTTAGACCAAGATGCGCAATTAAACGATGTGTTAGCGATTATTGGTATGGGGGCAAGTCCGGGAATCTCTAATCTTCTCGCTCGTTTAGTATGTGAAGAACTGGAAACCGTTGAAGATCTATTTACTGTCTGGCCTGTGGATGCAGGAGAACGAGGAGATGCTATTGAAAAAGCCGTACAAGAGAATAAGGGGACTTCGGGTGCCATCATCCATTGGATGCAACAAATATCTGGAGAGATTGATCTCATTGAGAATGGGAAACAGGTTTCACGTCCTCCGATGCAAGCAATTGAGTTACAGTATCCCGGGTTAGGATCTGGAAGTGGCTACACGGTCGGTCACCCAGAGCCATTAACACTAGCGAAATCAATGGGGATATCTGGTAACTCTGCAAGTTTGATGCTGATGCAAAGCAGTACTGCTGCATTCATTACCAACCTAGGAAAAAGGATCAATCAAGGAAAAACTTCGATAGAGGACGCTGCTTTACAAGTAGGGTCTCCAAGCACAATCGGAAAACTGAAAGCTGCCCTTACTCAAGTTCAATACCCGAAAGCAAATGACCTACCTCCGTTTTTTGCTTGGGGGAAGGGAACCATTAATGAGGAACAATATGTAGTAGCTGCCCGTATAACGTCCTCTCCGCCAGCAATGGATAGTGCAACTGCTTGGCCACTGGCTATCGCACTTCAACAAATGCTTGAGAATCGAATACATGATGTAGGTGTTCACGCACCCGAAAAAATTATTGACTTAGGTCACTTCTTTGACGCTTTTGCGAAATGTTCTGAGCCGCCCATGTCTGGAGCAGACGAGATTGTTGAGATTGTGAGAGAAAAGCTGTAGCGTATTTAATCTTTAGCTAGAAAGTTGATCCATGATTCTTGCATCTCTGGCAAATCTGTTGGAAGTTCCCCTTGACCTGGGAAGCGCTTTCTATTTGCTTGTGTTAAACCATCTCGGACAAGTTCTTCCATTGGCATAAAGAATAGAAACTTTAGAAGTCTTTCCTCAAATACCCAATTATCACCTTGTTTTTTATATTTATCGTAGTAACGAAGACCTGTGTAATAGGTTTTACCTTCTTGCGAGAGTTCGGCATGAGCTAGAACAATTCCTTCTGCTATATTGGCGTCAGTAAACGTTATTTTGTGACTATGTGGATAGTGGTATGTTGGGCCCATGTCGCCAAGGCGTCCATTGTAGAAGTCGACTATCTCTTGTCTTCCATGCATTACAGCAGATCCATCGGCATGACCGAAGACACCATTCTCTGCAAATAGCGTTCCGATAGTGTCAACATCTCTGTCATCTACAGCCATGCTGTAGTCAGTAACCAAGGTGCGTATTGACTCTCGAGATTCTAGACGTTCAATTCTTTCCTGTAGTTCCATCTTTCCCCCTTAATCGTTTTACCTTTTCTAGGTTGTTTACAATGAAACGTCAATTAGGGGATGTGACTTACTCAACCGATTTGTTTTGGAAGTTGTTGGGTACACTCTGTTTGTGAGTTTAGCGCTCGTGGCTCAATTGGATAGAGCATCTGACTTCGGATCAGACGGTTGGGGGTTCGAGTCCCTCCGAGCGCGCTACTTAAACTAGGGAGAAAACCGCAGAATCTTTGGTTTATTCTTCGGTATAATCTCGGAGCATTTTTGCAAGCTCAAGCTGGTGTTGTTCTTCAATGGCTATTTTTGATCTAGCAAATTCTTCAAGGAAAACAGATCCGTTCTCAACGGTGGTCAGTAGTTCTCGATAGAGCTGAACAGCGCCTTTTTCATGTGCCAAACTCTCGCCAAGAATATCTCGGATTGAATGTTGATTAGTTTCTTCGATAGCAGCGATGTTTGTTGATGGATGACCTCCGAAACCAGTGAGAATTTCTCCTACTTCTTGTGCATGAACAAGCGACTCTGTTGCTTGCGCTTTCAAGAAGTCAACTAGTGGAATTCGATTAGGTCCAGTAACCATAAGTGAGTAATGCGTATAGCGAACGACTCCAGAGAGCTCTGCTTCTAAAATTGCATTTAAATTATCAATTACCTGGTTTGTATCAAGTTCTGGTTCCATAGTGTCTCAATCATTATTAGGGATTAATTAAATTCTATCATTTGTTATTCTTATCGCCTTAGTCTTTCTTAGGTTAGACCTACTACGCTTTACAGTCGAAGGTCTTTAATTTTGGAGGGGACATGATAGAGAACGTTATGGAAAAATGGTTTGCTGTTGTTGGCGGCAATGGAGATATTCGAGAGCTTTTGCATGATGATTGTGTGTTCTGGTCGCCAGTTCTCTTCCATCCTCAGGTGGGTGCAGAGTTGACAGCAATGTATTTATCTGCGGCAGGCATGGTTTTCCCAGGGGATAGTCAAAAAGAAGGAGATGAAGGTCTGTCTGGAAGTTTTAAGTACACAAAGAAAGTGTTTGATGGCAATCATGCGGTCCTTGAATTTGAAACGATGATGGATGGTGTATCGGTCAACGGGGTTGACATTATTTCATGTGATGGCGATGGAAAGATCATTGAGTTTAAAGTGATGTTGCGACCACAAAAGGCAGTTGAAAAGGCACGAGAGCAAATGATGACCGCTCTTGAGAAATTAAATCTTTGACGCTCGGTTATTTAGCGCTCGCACCAATCGGTTTCAGAACATCCGTAAAATTGCCATTTTAATTCTTTTTCTGAACTGCCTGGAGGGTTTCCTGTTGATTCTGTAAATATGACTTGATAGAGATTTGTTTTAAACACGTATCTGTCATTTGCTTCGTCGTAGAGCATTGAAGTTGCTATATTATCCTCGAAAGCATATCGTTCAGGCATGATGAGTGGTCCTCCAGAGATATTCTCTGTTGTTACTAGAGGTGTAACAGTTTCATCGTTTGGGTCCCAGTCGACGAGCAAACTTTCCGGAAGTTTCACAAGGCCTGGGAACTTCTTGTCCCAACCTCTAATGGCAAAATAGGAATTATCTATCCCCCATCGTTTGAAGCATTGCCTGAATGGTGAATAACAGTTTCCAAATTCGACATAAAGGGCTCCCCACATGACTTGAATAACCGGCTCACCTGAAGCGTCTGAGCGAACCCAGCTGTTCTCATCAGAAAAGTCGGGTAATTCATCAGCGTCACCGAGTCCTGCTTCCAAAGCCTGTAGGGCAACATCAGCATCCTCGAGAGCAGTAATCCCACATAATTGTCCACCGATAATAATTTCACAACCAGTTGGAATGCTTGGAACTCCAGTATTGGGGAGTCCAGCTGCTTCAAGTGCCGTCAGGTGGGCTGTCCGCGTTCCCTCTCCGTACCATCCATCGGCACCGATTTCGAGAAGTTCTTGAAGTTGTCTTGTGTCTTCGCTTTGGACCATCCACTTATAATCTCTTGTAAGGATTCCTTCAGGCGAATTATCAACTAGTTCAACTTCTTCTATGACTTCGGTAGTAGGTTCCGTTGAAACTTCTTCTGAGTTCTTTTCATCAGTGCTGGAATTGCCACTGTCCTTAATAAAACCAAAATAGGCGATAAGAATAAATGCCGGTAAACCGATAACTAGGAGCGCGTTTCTTATACGGCGGTTCCTTCGCCGTGGACCAAACAGTTGACTCATAATGGACTCCGCATTTCCATAACCAAAATGGTAAAGGGAAATACCTATTTATACAAAAATCATGACCCTACATTCATTTATAAGGCCCAAACTCCCTAATTTTCAACCTTTTTACTTTTGTTGAGAAGGCTAAATCTATATTAAGTTAATGAAATGACTGAATCACAAAAATGGATAAACGTCACTTCTTTAGGTGACTTGATGGATATGCAAGCAGAAAAGTACGGGAACAAAGATGCGGTAGTCTTCCCTGAGGGTCGGTATTCATTCCAAGATATTGCTAATCGTGCTCAACATATTGCAAAAGCTCTTTTAGCTCTCGGCGTGGGACCAGGTGACAGAGTTGGGTATTTTTTGCAGGAATGCATCGAAACAATAGCAATCATCATTGGTGCTGCAAAGATTGGAGCCATAACCGCTCCCATTAATTCACGATTTAAGACAACGGAGTTACAACAAGTCATAGTCCATGCCGGTATGAAAGTTATCTTTACTTCATCACCAGAAGTAGGAACAGATTTTAATGGATTAATTAACGAAACTTTCCCTCAAATAGCGGACTCGAAATCAAAGTTTCTTGATTTTCCCGAAGCGCCCGAATTAGATGCGTTAATCATGCTTGATTATATTGAGCGCCCAGGAATATTTAACTTGTCCGATATAGGTGAAATGGCAGAGACAATTTCTGACGAAGCTGTGGCTGCCAGCCAAGCAGGAGTGAGGGTCCGCGATACATCAATCATAATGTATACCTCAGGGACAACAGCAATGCCTAAAGGTGCAATGCTTAGTCATGAATCTTTCAGCCGTTATGCGGCATCGATCAAGGAGAGGATGCGTTTAAACGAGGATGATATTTTTTGGGCTGCACTTCCTATGTTTCACATTGGTGGGGTTGCTTTTGTAATAGCTTCACTCTTTGTCGGTAGTACGTTTATACATACTGGGAATTACAACCCGGATGTAGCTTTGCAACAAATTCGCGATGAAAGACCGACAGTAGCTTTACCAGCTTTTGAGACAATTTGGGTTCCTATAGTGAATCACCCAACGAGAGAAGAGGACGATTTTGACTCTATAAGGCTCGTTATGGTCGTTGGCGTTCCAGAACGGTTGCGACAATTTCAGGAACAGACTCCTGATGCCCCTATCTTGAATTGTTTTGGTCAGACTGAAGTCTGCGCTTTCCTTTCATTATGTGAACTTGATGATGAACCAGAACTTCGTTTTACTAAGGGAGGCTTTCCATTGCCTGGGATGATAGCAGAGGTGCATGATCCAGAGTCTGGAGAAATACTCCCGAATGGAAGTGTTGGGGAGTTGTGGTATAGGGGACCAAATATGTTTGATGGATACTTTAGAGATCCTGAGTTGACTGAAGAGGTTTTCGACGAAAGAGGATTCTTCAGAACGGGTGATATCTGTGAACTTGATATAGATGGAAGAGTTACCTTTGTTTCACGTCTTAAGGACATGTTGAAAGTTGGGGGGGAGAATGTATCTGCTGCCGAAGTTGAGGGTTATCTAATTACCCATCCGTCAATAGCGTTAGCACAAGTTGTTGCTGCTCCCGATGAGCGTTACGTGGAGGTACCTGCTGCTTATATCCAGCTAAAGCCAGATGCACAGGCAACCGAAGAGGAAATTATTGATTTTTGTAGGGGAAAGATTGCAACGTATCGAGTTCCTCGCTATGTCAGGTTCGTTGATGATTGGCCTATGTCAGGCACAAAAATCAAGAAAGTTATCCTTCGTGAGATGATTGCTGATGAGTTGAAGAGTAAAGGAATAACTCAGGCGGAAAAAATCAGCAGTTCCTGAATGTCAGCGAGTTTAATCACCACTGGTACACAAGATCTGAGGTATCTCGGGTTCCTTGAATGAATGAATCCATGGGTAGTGGAAATGAATCACTATCTAACTGTGCTGTCATTGACCAGTCATGAACGATAACTCTTTTAGCTATTCGCCATTCATCATTTCTATTTTCAAAAATGTCGATATAACGGCCTGAGAAGAAATCAAGGCACTCTATTCCTGAATCATTTGTTCTGCGTAAATATGCCAGACTGAGAGCTTCTGACCGGGCCTTGTTTGGATCATCCGGATGCATCTCGATTAAAACATTAGCTATTGAATGGGTTGTATGGTGTGAGCGCTCTTTCAGCGACTGCACAATAAATGCTGCGAAGTCTTGACCGGGACCTTTCCAGTGCCCATGATCATCGGTGCTATCTTCGTGGTAGCACGATCGAATTAAATCTTCATCAAGACGGTCCACTCCACGTGCATATCGCATGATGACATTGCGTATTTCATCTTTTGCTATGAGTGTTTGAATCTGTTCTTCCAATAATGAGTCCATACTGTGCTTTTCTAGTTGATAAGTTGAGAAAAGTGAATTGAGTTTACTGAAATCTATATTTCTGTTTTTGCTCGAGGAACTGACTTTCAGTATTGTCAGTTTTAGATTGAGCAACTAGGGGGAGTTGTGAGCAGAGTTATTTCAACGGACACACATATTGTTGAGCCACCAGATATTTATGCAAATGGAATGCCAGCACATTTAGTGGATCGGGCACCGAATATGCGAAAAGTAACCAATGACAGCGGGAAAGTAAGTGATGCTTGGTTTCTCGGCGACCAGCAGGTTGTCACATTGGGAGCTGTTACTCAGGCAGGTCGTCGTTTTGAAGACCCTTCGGAGCTTGATTTTGTTGAAGTTTGGGAAGATGTGCGTGAAGGTGCTTACAAACCAGATGAAATGCTTGAAGAACTAGCAATGGATGGTGTGTGGGGTGCTGTCGTGCAACCAAGTCAAGGTTTATTTTGGTACCACATTGAAGATACTGAAATTCTTAGTGGAATCTGTCATGCGTATAATAACTGGCTTGTAGAGTTTGTATCTTCGCACCCTGATCGTTTAAAAGGTACGGCAATGCTTAACGTTGATGACCCTCGCGAGGCTGCGAAAGAGTTAGAGCGTTGTGTTGATCTAGGAATAGAGACCGCTTTTATTCCTGTAGCTCCGCTTTCTCACCAACCTTATCGGGACCCTATTTATGATCCTTTGTGGGATGCGGCAAATGAAACAGGAACAGTTCTATTGATGCATATTGCGACCCAGCGGGCTAATGTTCCAGGCTGTGAAATAGGTGTTGATATGAGTACCTATACCCCTGCCGGTTTACGACCAACGCAAGATTACTGGGTGCGTTATGCAATGACCGATATTATCTTCGCTGGGGTTTGCGAAAGGTACCCAAAGATTCAAATTGGATCAACGGAACATGAAGCATCGTGGGTTCCTCACTGGCTAAGACAAATGGATTTTACCTATGAGAACCGCCCAGTGTACGCGAAGTACAACTCTGCGGAAGGTTTCAAACCCAGTGACTACTGGAGGAGGAATATGTTTGCCGTCTTTCAAGAGGATCCGGCTGTATTGAAACTTCGTTATGAAATCGGATTAGATAACTTGGTTTGGGGTAATGATTACCCGCATTCTGAATCGACTTGGCCTCACTCAATGCAATTTTTGGATTCTATGTTTGCAGAGGTTCCTGATGAAGAACGTCACCAGATTTTGGATACAAATGCTGTTCGTTTATTTGGATTTCCTGAATAATTTTAAAATTAACTTTTAGATTCATTTGAGCTTGCAGATTTACCGCCGAATAGAGAACGATCAATCGTAACTGAATCGCTGAGTTTTTTTGTTTCTGCAGTCCATCCCCATGCACTGATTATTGCGAGCTTACTAAATCGCCATTTACCATCATCCTCTAATGATAAGAACCCTTCATAGCGACCACCTTGGATTCCTCCCGGCCGTGTTGTCGTAAAATATGAGGTCAGAGAGGCGCTTTCGCAGCTTTCTTTTACAACCAATGAAATATTTGTGGCGTTGTGGCCACCGCTTATAATGCCGGATCGTGACTGGTAGCGCTGGTAAAGCGGTTCCATTTCAGATCTTCCCTCAAAATGCATGTCCACACCATCGGGTGGAAAATTTAAAACATCTAAGGTCGCATTCTCAGAGAAAGCATCAAGGATGTCAGGTATGAATCCGGTATCGATCCCGTATAGGTACTGATTGAAGGTTGCTAGTGCATCTTCTTTGGCGCGTAACCTCCGAACTTCATTCTCAAGTTGTGTGATTCTCTGTTCAAGTTCATTTGACATTAGAGATACTCCATTTCCCATCCGTCAGGCGGTTGCGTGATATTTCGTGAATGCTTAGCTAATCGGGGATTATAGGGTATGCCTCGAAGTTCTGACTCCAATAACGGACCGTCATAAGTTATCCATTGCTGAGGAATTAACTCTATGATCACTCTTCCAGGAGTATCCTGTCGTCGGAGGAATTCAGCCTGTGCTTCAGGATCACCTGCTCGAAGTCGGGATGCGAGCATCGGGTAAAACCACTCTTTAATATGGTCAACATCACGATGCACTATTGCCATGGTCTTAGCAGTAGTAGTAACGTCGCCACCCAACCACGTTCCTTCACTTGAGACAACAACTGAGCTTTCAGGTCTCGCAGAAAGGGCTGGAACTCTTTTCCGTTGACCCATACACGTAACCCAGAATTTTTCTTCGTGCCACACGAACCGATGCATTACCCCTACCGGCCATCCTTCGCGGTTTGTCCAATTTACAACGCATTCTGTTTGTGCTTGGTAAAGACGTTCTCTTTTCTCATCTGTAATACCAACATCGCTAACGTCGGTGTAGTCAGTTTTTTTTGGTTTCATAATGGTCCCCGAACACCATTGTGGGTCAGTTAGCTCAAGATAACAAACAAACAAGTCAACATCAGGGGTTCCATACTCGTTTTGATCAACTTCCTTTTCTAATAATCACGACCTAGGGTGCATGAGTGGGGATTTTAAGAGATACAGGTACGTCAGACTCAGAGTGGCGTCGTGTACAGTTACTCAACGCTACCTATATTTGCGGTTTCGTTGCTGGATTTGATTCAACAAGCACCTTTATTCTCTTCCCAGCAATTCGGCAAAGTCTCGGGAATGGAGATACAGCCTCTACTACATGGATCCTTACTATCGTTGGGATAGTAAGCGCTGCTGTTCTTCTACAAGCAGGACAACTAGCGGATCGTTTCGGGCATAACAAAATAATGATTGCTTCTGCAGGAATGTCAGTTATTGGGTCCGTGTTAAGTGCTCTTTCCCCGAACCTAATAATTCTCGTGGCGGGAAGAGGGATTCAAGCAGCGGCACTGGCAGGGTTAGGCGTGAGCTCAATCGCTATCATCGTTCGAGAAACAGAAGAGGGAGTTCTAGCAACCGCATTGGGAAGATGGGCCGTGTGGACTGCAATCGCAGGAGTGAGCGGACCTATTTTTTCTTCGATTTTTGTTGAATATGCATCATGGCGGTTTCTATTTTTAACGGTTGTGCCTATTAGCCTCGTGATTATCTTTTTGGGCTTACCCTCTTGGTCGAAAGACCACACAGTTGTTGAGCGTGAGAGCATTGATATTGTTGGAACTCTGTGCGCTATGGCAGGGATTGCCATAGTTGTCTTAGCCCTTCTTGAGGGCAACAGTTGGAGATGGATAGGTGCAAGAACAGTATTAAGTTTTGTTGGAGGTTTTCTACTTATTATTGTCGTTATTCTCAGGTCCAAAGTCCATGTAAACCCTGTTATCCCATTACATCTATTTTCTGAAAAGCGTTTTGTTCTGATGACTATCATTGGTTTTACTTCATCATTGATGTTCTTTGGTATGTGGTTGGCGCTCCTAAGCTATGCCATTGATGTGTGGGGGTTCAGTCTGATTAAAACCGGGTTATTGCTTACGATTATGCCTGGGACAATGACGTTGATTGCATTTCCTGCTGGACGTTTTGCCGATACACACGGATTTCGAGGAGTTATGGTTACAGGGTCCCTTCTATTTACTATTGGGTTTGTGGTTACCGCTTCTATGATCGGTTCGACCCCCTCACTTATTGTCATGATTCCAGCTGTGGTGGCTGCAGGAATTGGAATGGCTACTGTATTGGGGAATACGACAGCTGCAGGAACACAGAATCTTGACTCCGATCTGGTCGGAACTGGTACTGCAATTCTTCAAACGTCTT
>CAJWRY010000041.1 GCA_913046155.1 uncultured Candidatus Nemicrothrix sp.
GAACCTAAGCCATGACCGAAAGCGTCAAAGAACATTACTTCACCAGAAGTTCAGTAATGAATGCCCTAGAATTCTCAAATTCGACTTCGAAAATTCCTGATACCTCAGCCTCAAAACCAAGATAGCTAGGAGAACTACCTGAAGATACCTCCCCCAGATAGTCAACTCCATGAACATGAATCAGTTCATCCACATCAGAAATAATTGAAAAAACAACTACATCACCATCTGAAACTGATACTCGAGTTTCGGAAGTGATGACTTCCCCTCCAAGATATTCAATCTGGATAAGTACATCAGCCTGATCTGGAGAGAGAACAGCCATGGCATTTGAACTTCCATGGTCATGGTCATGGTCATGACTACTAGCTTCCTTACTCTCGTTACTAGAGTGTGGAGGCCTATCACTAGCGCTGGGAGCCTCTGCTGAGTCGCTGCAGGCCAAGATAGCAATACCAAAAAGGAGACAAGTTACAATAATGCAAATTGGGGCTCTATAGAACTTCATCATTTTTAGGGAAATCCTATCCAAGTTTCTATGGCCTCATCTTCTAATTTTTGTGGGCCGGGGAGGATTTGAACCTCCGAAGGCTAACGCCGACGGGTTTACAGCCCGTTCCCTTTGGCCGCTCGGGCACCGACCCTGAAGTGCGAATACTAGCGCTTGCCATTCAAGTTCCCACCCATTAGGGCTCATAAAATTAATTTGTTTTACTTCAACCGGTTATTTAGTCCGTTAAGTTGATCTCACCACATGAGATTTAATAACTTAGAGAACATAAAAGAAGAGAGGAACCCCCCATGCCAACGTTTGACATCACTTCAACTGTCGCTATGCAAGAAGTTAGAAATGCAACAGACCAGGCTTCCCGAGAAGTAGGCCAGCGTTATGATTTCAAAGACACCAATAGTTCCATTGAGCTTTCTGAGGAAAGTATAAATATTGAATCATCCTCAGATGACAGACTGAATGCTTTGCGAACAGTTCTTGAAGAAAAGCTGGTTAAACGAAAGGTGTCTCTTAAGGCATTGAATCATCTACAGGTTGAAGATGCCGCAGGAGGCAGAAGACGGCAAACCATTGCTCTGCACTCGGGCATAAATTCCGAGAAATTGAAAGAAATAAATAAATTTATAAAAGGAATAGGCCTTAAGGGTGTTCAGTCTCAGACGCAAGGTGAACAAGTTCGCGTTTCAGGAAAAAAACGAGATGATTTACAAACTGTTATCAATACGCTTAAAGATAATGATTTCGGGATTCCATTACAATTTGGGAATTTTCGTGATTAACGAGTTCCACGTGGGGGCATGATGCCAGTATGGACGTGGAATAAACAGCTTGCTAAAGATAGCGAAATAGTTATTTTTGATCTTGATGGAGTTATTAGTGATGCATCTCATCGTCAACATTTCCTTAAGGGCGCAGAAAAGGATTGGGATGGTTTCTTCTCGGCGTGTACTGAGGACCCGCCGATTTCGTCAGGCTTAGAACTCGTTAATCTTATTAATAAATTGCATGGTGTATTTATTCTTACTGCACGCCCTGTAACGGTAAAGTCAGAGACTCTTGATTGGCTAAGTCACCACAGCGTCAGTTGGAATGCTCTGATCATGCGTTCAAAGGAAGATCACTTAAGCTCTGCAGAAATGAAGCTTCTGGCAATCGGTGAAATTGAAGCTGCTTCTTTCAACCCAATCCTGGTTTTTGATGATGATCCAAAGAATATTGCCATGTTCGAGGAACAGGGCATTCCTGCAATTTCTGTGCACAGCGGGTACTACGATTGATTTCCTATTCTCTAAGCTCTTACAGGTGAACTAGTTTCAAATAAGTAATTTGTTCAAAATAATTGACGTTATTATGCTTGCACTATCCGAGGAACCTGATGCCTGAAATTACTAAGAAAATTAATATTGCTAGTTCGGTTTCTGAGGTTTGGGATGTTTTGGCATCATTTGAGAGTATTTCCGACTGGGCTGATAACGTGTCTCATTCTTGTCTTCTGTCTGATCAACTTAAGGGGGTAGGAACTTGCCGCAGAATTCAAAGTGGCAATTCTTCTGTTACCGAACATGTAACAAGGTGGGACGAGTTAAGGTATTTATCCTATGAGATACACGGATTACCTCCCGTATTTAAACAGGTTCTGAATACTTGGTCGCTAGAGCCAAGCGAGATTGGTGTTCAATTATCGCTAACAATTGAGATCATTCCCATTCGTCGACCTGTCACCCCTATTGCTGGTTTAGCCTGCCTCGCATTTGGAAGAATTAATACAGGCATGCTGAAAGACCTGAAAGGATTTATTGAGGATGAAAAGCCGCTCATGAAACTTAAGAGGCAAATATCTCTTTTGGAGCAAAGGATTGGGGAATTGGAATCTCGAAATGATTAATTCAAACCAGCCCGATGTAATTATTTTCATGACTGACGAAGAGCGAGCAATCCCGCCATATGAAACACCAGAAATTCTAGACTGGCGTGATAGAACACTTGCCGGGCGAAATTGGTTCAAAGAAAACGGGGTCAGTTTCAACCGGCATTACACGGGTTCTCTAGCATGTGTGCCGAGTCGCCCAACGCTATTTACAGGTCAGTTCCCAGATGTGCACGGTGTCACCCAAACTAATGGATTAGGGAAAGATGAGCATGACTCTCGGATGAGGTGGTTGCTACCTCGTGAGGTTCCGACAATTGGGCATTGGTTTAGAGCGGGAGGATATGACACTCATTATGATGGCAAGTGGCATATGAGCCATGCCGATCTTATAGACGAAAATACAGGGAACCCCTTAGCAACCAATACAGCTGATGGAACTGTTCTTCAGGGCGCTGTTGACCGTTACCTTGCAGAGAACCCCCTCAACGAATTTGGTTTCTCAGGTTGGGTTGGACCAGAGCCTCATGGAGCGCCTCTAGCTAATTCTGGTTTCATTCGTGACCCCTTGATTGCCGACAGAACAGTTAAATGGCTTGAGGATAGATATCTGAAACGAAGCTTGGGAGATAAGGATGCTCAGAAGCCTTTTCTGTTAGTGGTTAGCTTTGTTAACCCACACGATATTGTACTGTTGCCAATGTTTATGCGGAGACCTGAATTTAATCCCGTCACTCCTTCTGAACTTGATCCACCAGATATCCCTGCTCCTCCAACTCGTTATGAGGATCTGTCAACAAAACCTGCCGCTCAGATTGCATATAAGAATTCTTACTACTCTGGGTACGGCCCGCAACGGGCGGTGCGTGCAAGTTATGAAAACAATGAGCAGGAATATAGGAATCTTTACTATCGTTTACATGCTGAAGTTGACGGGCCTCTTGACAGAGTTAGGAAGGCGCTGACAGTTGATACTTCACGAGAGAAGGTTATCTTTAGAACTTCAGATCACGGGGACTTATTGGGAGCTCATGGCGGTCTTCACCAGAAATGGTTTAATCTTTACGACGAGGCAACAAGAGTTCCTTTTGAAATCATTAAGTATGGAACCGAAGGTTCTCCCAAGGGAATCATTGATTCGGTTCCGACTTCGCATGTTGATTTGATCCCTACTGCATTAGCGCTTGCAGGACTAGATCAGGTCGAGCTTGGGCAAAGATTAGCTCCCTTGTTCTCAGAATTTCACTCACTACCCGGTAAGGATCTAAGCCCACTATTGCTGGACCCCGAGACTGAGGAATTCAAGAATAGAGCAATTTACTTTATGACGCGAGACAACATGCTTGAGGGAGACACACTTGCATCGGCAATGGCTCGTGGATTAGGGAGAGCTGATAACCCTCCCGGACCGTTAAAAATACAGGTCCTTCCACACGTGAGCACTAATTTTGAGGGAATCGTAGTCAAAGTTACCGATAATGAGGTTGCCGGGGTCAATGATTCTATTTGGAAAATAACTCGCGCTCATGATGATCCTGAAACATGGACTATCCCGAACAGGGCTAATTTATCATCATCAGGCCCAATGGGTGATACCTACCGGATTGACAAGTTACCTGATCAATATGAGTTGTACAACTTAACAAATGATCCAACTGAATCGTCAAATCTCTGGAAAGACCCGAAAGCGTCAGAAGTATTTGATTATATGAAACGAAGACTTGGCAGTGAGCGCCTTCAGTCCATTCCCAAGCGGAATACCCCTCGCCCCTATGCCAAGAGAAAACCGCCGGAGGCACAATTAGCGGGACAGACACCACCGGCTCTGGCTCGGGGTTTACGCGCACTCCTTCGGAAAGTAGGAATGCATCCTGAAGATTCGGAGGAGTTTGGAAAAGACGTGACAGGCAAACGAGCACTAATTGTGTGCACGAATACCGATCAAATGTCTAATGGTAAAGCAACTGGTGTGTTTGCATCAGAAATGACTGTTCCTTATTACATTTGGAGCGATGCAGGAATGGAAGTTGACATTGCGAGTCCATTAGGTGGTGTGGTGCCCGTTGACCCACAGTCTTACCTTCCAGTGATTCGGACTCGATATGACGATAGAGCTCTCAAAGATGGTCATCTTCAGAAGAACCTATCTGAATCTTTAGCTATGGAGGATATAGATATTGATGATTATGATGTGATTTATTTTGCTGGTGGTTGGGGAGCAGCATTTGACTTAGGATTTTCCGAAACTGTTGGTGAGAAGGTCACGGAAGCAAATCAGAAAGGAAAGGTTCTTGGTGGAGTGTGTCATGGTCCGCTCGGCTTCCTTAAAGCTAGAGGTCTAGATGGTGAGCCCTTAGTTAAAGGGCGTCGTGTTACCGGAGTGACTGATAAGCAGGTTAGGGATTTACGTATAACTGATACTCCTCATCATCCAGAAACGGAATTACGACGACTTGGGGCTGACTATCGTTGTACTCATCGATTTAGGGATCCGTTTGCAAATTGTTGGGAAGTCGATGGAAATATTGTTACTGGCCAGAATCAAAATGCGGCACCAATGGTTGCCAGAGAGATCATGGAGTTGATTTCTTAAAGGTCGGGTTTATCTTTTGGTTTAGTTTTCGTCTGAGTGTTGAGCGCCTTCTTGGATCGCTGCTACGACGCTTTGGTCAGCAAGAGTAGTCGTATCTCCAAGGTTTCTTCCTTCAGCTACGTCTCGCAGCAAACGCCTCATTATTTTTCCTGATCTTGTTTTAGGTAAGTCGGGTACGAGGAATACTGCTTTAGGACGTGCAATAGGTCCGAGTTTTGTAGCTACGTGAGATCGTATTTCATTACGAAGATCATTGGATCCTTCTGCACTTCCGCGCAGTATGACATAGCCAATTATTGATTGTCCAGTTGTTTCATCTGTGGCGCCTACAACAGCTGCCTCTGCTACGGCTGGGTGATCGACTAGGGCAGATTCGACTTCTGCTGTAGAAATTCTGTGCCCAGATACATTCATCACATCGTCTACTCTTCCCAGTAGCCAGAGGTAGCCATCTTCATCAATTTTTACTCCATCTCCGGCAAAATATTTTCCTTCGTATGTGCTCCAATAAGTTTCAAGATACCTTTCTGGATCTCGCCATATTCCTCTCAACATTGAAGGCCAAGGGTGGGTGATTGTTAGATACCCGCCTCCCTGTTCAACCTTTTTTCCATCGTCGTCTACTACTTCAGCAAAGATTCCTGGAATGGTAAAGCAAGCAGATCCTGGCTTTGTTGTTGTGATTCCTGGTATCGGAGTTATCATGTGCCCCCCTGTTTCGGTTTGCCACCAAGTATCAACTATCGGAGTATTACCGCCTCCTACGTGCTCGTGGTACCACATCCAAGCTTCGGGGTTAATAGGCTCACCGACTGTTCCTAAAACTCGTAATGAGGATAAATCATGATTTGATAGCTCATCGCTTCCCCATTTCATGAACGTTCGGATAGCGGTAGGAGCAGTGTAGAGTTGTGTTACTTTATAGCGTTCGATGATGTCCCATAGCCTGTCTTTGGACCATTGCGATCTTTCTAGTCCATTTCGAAGGTTCTCTCTAGGTGTGTCGGGTGTTCCTTCATACATGACTGAAGTGGTGCAATTCGCAAGCGGCCCATAGACAATGTAGCTGTGGCCGGTTACCCAACCGATATCAGCTGCGCACCAGTAGACATCAGTCTCTGGATTCAAGTCAAATACATATTTGTGAGTGAAAGCAACCTGTGTTAGGTAGCCAGCAGAGGTGTGCATAATCCCTTTGGGCTTAGCAGTGGTGCCTGATGTGTATAAGAGGTAAAGGAGCTGTTCCGCAGGCATCGGTTCGGGATTGCAGACTGGTACTGCGTCTTTCATGACGTCATGCCACCAGAAGTCTCTTTCAGAGTTCATATTGACATTGAGATTGCAACGATTTACAACTATTACTGTTTCAACGGTTTGAGCACCATTTTCTAGTGCAGTATCAACGTTAATTTTTAGAGCTGATGGTTCACCTCTTCGGTATCCGCCATCAGCTGTGATTATCATTTTTGCTTCTGCATCTTCACATCTATCTATGATCGCATCAGGGCTGAAACCTCCAAATATGACCGAGTGCGCGACACCGATGCGTGCACAGGCAAGCATGGCTATGGGTAGTTCAATGATCATCGGCATATAAATGGCTACGGTGTCGTTTTTTTTGAGCCCGAATTGTTTTAGGACATTGGCGAATTTTGATACTTCGTCAAGCAATTCTTGATAAGTAATAGTTTGTGTATCTCCAGGTTCACCCTCCCAGTGATACGCCACTTTATCGCCTTTCCCATTTTCAATATGGCGGTCAAGGCAGTTGTATGAAATGTTGAGCTCTCCATCTGAAAACCACTTTGCATAGGGAAGATTCCATTCAAGAGTATTAGTGAAGTCTTTGTCCCATGTCAGCAATTCTCTTGCTTGTCTAGCCCAAAACGATACATAGTCTTCAGACGCTTCGTTATAGATTTGAGCGTCTGTGAGTAAAGCTTTTGAAGTGAAGGTTTCTGATGGCGGGAATGTTCTATTCTCAACATAAAATTCTTCTATGGCTTGATTCTCCGACATATAACCTCATTTATTTATTAGCTTAGAGATTACTCCGTCAGTTTGTTATAGGCGACCTATGATCACGATTTCACTAGCCATTCAAGTACTTTGAAAGATCCTAGACCGCTGAGGTCTGAGAGTGCTTCAGATTCGCCTATTGCGCTTCTTGCTTCTAGTGCTGTTAGGTCTGGTTTGTGAGCATGCTTTTTCCATATTTGTTTGCTCATTTCTACTTGGTGTTCTATTCCTAAATCTTGTAACCATTCAGCTTGTGTTTGAATTGAAGTTGGAGGGAGCACCTCGGCTAGTTGGCTGATGTCTACGTCCGTTGTGATGTCTGATTGTCCAATATTTTTTAGCGGTTGAGTGTTGCGTTCGTGCTGCTGATATGTTCGCAACCAATGTTGTTTCTGTTGGGATCTGAAGCTCTCAACTGCGTAGTCAATTGCGATGATTCTTCCATTGTGCAAACTTTCCGAGGCGTCTTTAAGCCATTTTTGTGCTTCTCGCTGAACGGGAACTCTTACTTTCGGAGTTTCTAGGGTGTAAGGCGGAGCACTTTCATTATTCGTTATTAGCGTTTCGGAGATATTTTCATCATCTACTGTGATTTTTACTTCCATCCATGAGCCATCATTTTGAGATTCAAAGATATCGAATGGTAGATTGTCTAAAAGCTCGTTTGCGAAAATAATACCGATTTCTATTTCTTTTGGCATTGTTGAAAGTGTTTGAGCTTCGGGAGGGTGGCTTTGGTTTTGTTGGGAGCTGGTTTCCACAGCAATGTACTTGAGCGCACTTTTGCACTTCATTTGTGATCTTAGAATTGATTTGGCTAGGGTTCCGGGTCCAGCTCCGCATTCCAGGAAAGTAAAGTGGGAAGGTTGACCAAATTCTACCCAGCACTTATCAATCGCTTTAGAAATAAGTTTCCCAAATAATGGTCCGACTTCTGGGCTGGTAATGAAGTCTTTTTTTCTTCCTGCTCCGCCATGAGCATAGAATCCTTCTGTTTCGTCGTATAAAGCGAATTGCATGAATTCGCTAAAACTTATAGGACCATATTCTTTTATTTTTGTTTTTATCTTTTGCTCAAGTGTCATGCCGATTCGCTTCTAGGCTACAGCACTTAGGTCTTTGCCACAGGTGCTACATCGCCAGTGATATGAGAGAGACGTCTGTAAAGTGTGTGACAATTCCGGGCACGATTCCAAAAGCTAAAGTTGTAGCGACGGTGATGGCAAGTGCGGTTGAGAGAGATACTGGAACTTTCATTTCAGATGTATGAGAACTGTGTGGTTCTTCAACCCACATTTTCATCGCTATCCGCCCGTAGTAACCAAATGCTATAACAGCATTGATTGCCGCTATGACGGCTAGTCCGTACCCCCAACTTGTATCGGCACTTGTTAGAGAGGTGAACACTGAGAATTTAGCGAACCAGCCTCCAAGTGGTGGAACACCTGCAAGTGAGGCGAGGAAGATTGTCATCATTACTGCGAGAGCAGGCGAGGTTTTGAATAGGCCGTTGTAGCTCTCAATTTGGCCGGATTGGGTTGTTCTTGCAACGGATAAGATTATCGCGAATGCCCCGAGATTCATTGCTGCGTAGATAGCTAAATAGGTGACAATGGCAGAGACTGACTTGTCAGCGATTTCTATGCTCTCTCCAGCTACGGCTAGAGGTGCCAGCATGAATCCTGCTTGAGCAATACCTGAATAGGCCATCAGGCGTATTATGTTTGTTTGTCGAAGTGCCATAACATTGCCTGCAGTCATTGATAACGCAGCAAGTATCCACAGTAGAGGCTGGAATACGTCTTCTCGGCCGAAGAAACCGACGACAACGAGATTCATTAAAGCGACGAAACCTGCTGCCTTAGAGGCTACCGCTAGGAAAGCTGTGACTGGAGTAGGGGCTCCTTCATATGTGTCGGGCGCCCAGGTGTGGAATGGAAAGGCTGAGACTTTAAAAGCAAATCCGATTATGACGAATATTATTCCTAGGGTGATTATTGATGTACTTGATTCTCCGGAACTAATTGAGATGTTGATTTCTTCAAGTATTGTGCTCCCGCTAACTCCGAAAATTAGTGACATTCCATACAGCATGATTGCTGAGGCGAAGACACCCATTAGATAATATTTCAGTCCTGCTTCGTTACTTCTGAGGTCTCTTTTACGCCATGTCGCTAACATGTAAGCGGGTATCGAAAGTAGTTCCAAAGCAACGAATATCGTGATTAGATCTCGTGCTGAGGCCATAATGACCATTCCGAGAATTGAGGATACAAGCATCCCATAGTATTCGTTTTCCCAGTATTCCCCTTCAGCTATGTAATTTGTCGATAGGAGAACTACCAAGTATCCACTTAGTAGGAATATTGCTTTGATAATGAGGGAGTATTTATCAACGATGAAAGCACCATTAAACATACTTCTGTCTTCTGAATCTATCGCAAGTGTAAGTATGGGTATCAGTGGTGCAAGCAAGAATAATCCAGCTAGAGCTGAAGTCATTGCTCTTCCCTTTTCTCTCCAAATAACATCAACCAAGGTAATGATTGCGCCGCCACCTAGAAGGCAGAGCTCTGGAGCAACTGCATGCCAATCAATTGGGGGTCGAACAAACTCAGGAGTTGAGGCGAGGAGATTGCCTAGAACGGATGCTGCATTTAGCATTTGTTAATTACCTGCCTCTTGGAGAAGATTTCTGATGTTGGTGAAGCAATCTTTCCCTGCTGTCTCGCCATTACTTTCAAGGCAATTATCAACCTCTTGGCCTTGTATATCAACGGTCAGGGATTTCACTACAGCATCATCTGTTGTTGAGAAAATTGGTCTTGGGTATAACCCGAAGAAGAGAATTAGCGCAAGGATTGGTGCCCACGTGATCCACTCATACCTCTTCACATCGGTAATCTCAGGATTATCTTTAAATTCATCAGTGGGGGTTCCCATCGCTGTTTTTTGCAACATCCAGAGAAGGTACCCTGCTGCTAGAACCGTACCTAAAGCAGCAACGACCATATATACACGGAAAGTTGTTTCTGAAAGGATTGCTGCTGGATTGTAGCTAGCTAAAATAGCGGGGAATTCTCCCCAGAATCCTGCCAGTCCCGGTAGACCCAGAGAAGCCATAGCGCAAAATCCTAATATCCAACCCATTCGTGGTGCTGATATGAGAAGGCCGCCCAGTCGGTTCATATCGAGTGTGTGATAGCGGTCTTTCATAGAACCGGCTAGGAAAAATAGCATTCCAGTGATGAGTCCGTGGGCGACCATTCCGAAAATTGCTGCGTTTATACCGAAGTCAGTGAGTGTAGCAATTCCGAGCATTACGAAACCCATGTGGGCTACTGAAGAGAAAGCTATGAGGCGTTTCATGTCGCGTTGAGCCAGACATCCAAGAGCCCCATATATGATTCCAACAACTGCTAGCAAGCCTATGAAGGGAGCCCATGCGGCAGCGGCCTCTGGGAGCATTGGTATTGCGATTCTGATGAAGCCATATGTTCCTAGTTTTAGTAACACTGCGGCAAGTATTACCGACCCTACTGTCGGAGCCTGAGTGTGTGCGTCAGGAAGCCATGTATGAAAGGGAAACATTGGGACTTTGACTCCAAATCCCACGAACATTCCTGCAAATATCCAAAGTTGGGCTGTGCGGCTTATTCCGAGGGTAGCTCCTTCAGATAGTGCAACCATTGAGAAGGTCTGTGCTTGGTCCCCTACGATTGTTCCGTCTGCTAGGAAGTAGAGAGCTAGGAAGCTTACAAGCATCAAGGCGGAACCAAACATGGTGTATAGGAAGAACTTCAAAGATGCGTAGCGTCTATCGTCGCCGCCCCATACTGCGATCATGAAGAACATTGGCAGGAGGACTACTTCGAAGAATACGAAAAATAGGATGAGGTCTTGAGCTACGAAAGTTCCGATCATTCCTGTTTCAAGAATAAGAATTAGTGAGAGTATCGCTTTGGGGTTACGTGGCTCTGGGAAATGTCCGAATGTATAGAAGATGCATAAGGGAACTATGAATACCGTTAAGGCTATGAGCGGTAGTGACATTCCATCAACGCCTAGAATATATCGACTGTTTATTACACCTATCCAGTCCTCATCGACAACGAATTGAAGATCGGCTGACTTTCCGTAATCAAATACGATGAGCATGAATGCTCCGAGTGCGGCCGTTATCACAGTTGTAAGAAGGGCCACGCCTTTAATTAAATCTTCTTGAGCTTTCGGGATTGCCATTACGGCAGCTGCCCCTGCAAGAGGAAGAAAAATCATTAGGCTGAGCAGCCAGTTGTTATCAAAATCCATATCAGTTTCTCCTAGACAAACACAATAAATAAGCCAGCCAATATTGTGGTGGCTGCGAACATAATGGCGGCATATT